>JABIUG010000068.1 GCA_018700655.1 Rhodospirillaceae bacterium
CAAACCCAAGGGCGTGGTGCGCGACAACGGCGGCCACGCGGTTGCCATGAACTGGTCGATGAAGGGTGTTTATGACATGGACCCCGGCGATTGCTGGTGGGCGGCCAGTGACATCGGTTGGGTCGTGGGCCACAGCTATATCGTCTATGCCCCGCTGATCCACGGCAACACGACGATCATGTTCGAAGGCAAACCGGTGGGCACGCCCGATGCCGGTGTCTTCTGGCGGGTCATCGCCGAACATGGCGTCAAGGCGCTGTTCACCGCGCCGACCGCCTTTCGCGCGATCAAGAAGGAAGACCCCAGGGGTGAATTCATCGGCAAGCACGATCTCTCGCGCTTCGTCACCCTGTTCCTGGCCGGTGAAAGGGCCGATCCCGACACCATTCAGTGGGCCGAAAAGATGCTCGATCGTCCGGTGATCGACCACTGGTGGCAAACCGAAACCGGTTGGGCGATGGCGGCGAACTGTCTGGGCCTGGGCCGCTTCCCGGTGAAATACGGTTCCCCGACCAAGCCGACCCCTGGCTATGACATCGACATCCTGGGCGATGACGGCCAACCGGTGCCTGACGGCGAGATCGGTGCGATCTGCGTCAAGCTGCCACTGCCGCCAAGCGGCCTGCCGACCCTGTGGAACAACGACGAGGGTTACATCGAAAGTTACATGGCCGATTATCCCGGTTACTACAAAACCGGCGATGCCGGGATGTATGACGAGGACGGCTACATCTACATCATGAGCCGGACCGACGACCTGATTAACACCGCCGGCCACCGCCTCTCGACCGGCGCGATGGAAGAGGTCCTCTCCAAACATCAGGATGTCGCCGAATGCGCCGTGATCGGCGTTGCCGACCAGCTCAAGGGCCAGGTCCCGGTCGGCTTCATGGTGCTCAAAGCCGGTGTGAACCGAGAGCACCAGGAGATCGTCAAGGAAGTCGTCGCGATGGTCCGCAACGATATCGGCGCAGTCGCCAGCTTCCGCCAGGCCACCGTGATCGATCGCCTGCCCAAGACCCGCTCAGGCAAGATCCTGCGCAAAACCATGCGCCAGATCGCCGACAGCGAAGACTTTGCCACGCCGCCCACGATTGACGACCCGGCGATCTTGGATGAGATCAGGGAAGCGCTGAAACCGCTGGGGTATGCGGGGGGGTAGGACGAACGCAACATGGCTTTCAACAAAAAAACCTATCGCTCGAGAACCTGGGTTTTTCTTGTCACGGTAGCGACCATTCTCATCGGCGTCCGATTGCTCTGGGAAGGGATCGCCTATCTGAACGGGTCCGTGGGGATGCCAAACTGGGTAAGCCTCCCTCTAGTTGCCGCGTTGGCAGGATTGGTCGTGTGTGCTTTGCATGTGTATCGAGAGCGGGCCAACTTGAATGCCGAAGTACTGAAGCTCTCTCTGATTTTGATACTGCCGCTGACGATCGAGTTTCTGGTGCTGGGTCTGATCATCGATGAGGTCGATGAGCTCGGTGGTTTGGCGATGTTCGCAATGTTCATCGGCCTGATGATTCTGTCGGTTGGGCTCGTCTTTGCGGCATTTTATGCGTTTACGGAGATCAAGGCGCGAAAACGGCCTTGGCTAGACGATCGAGCGCTTTAGCAGCAATGAATGAGCGGTCATTCCGCCGCCGGATACGTACCAGCCGAATTTCCGGTTTGGCGTGGTCGCCGACCTTTTGTCACGGGCGAAGCCGCAAAGGACACCTGATGCAGAAGATTTCTCCCGAGAACATCACCACCTACGAGACCGACGGCATCGTCTGTCTGCGCCAGGCGTTTCCACTCGAATGGATCGACTTCCTGCGCGACGCCGTCGAGGTCGCGATGAACGATCCCGGCCCTTATGCCGAGGAATACGCCAAACCGGGTGGCGGGCGGTTCTTTGGTGATCTGGAACTGGCGCAACGCCACGAAGCCTTCATGCAGTTTACGCTGGAATCACCGGCGGCCGAGATCGCCGGGCGCGTGATGGGCTCCAAACGGATCAACTTCTTCTACGACCAGCTCCTGGTGAAGGAGCCGGGCGCGAACGAACGCACACCCTGGCATCAGGATCTGCCCTATTGGGCTGTTGCGGGCCGTCAGGTCTGCTCGATCTGGCTGCCGCTTGACCCCGTGACGAAAGAGACCTGCGTCGAATACGTCGCGGGCTCCCATGCCTGGCCGGAGTTCAGCCCCTATCATTTCGCCGATGGTTCGCCCTACGCAGGAACGGGTCTCGCCGCGCTTCCCGATATTGAGGCTGAGCGCGACAATCACCGCATTGTCAGTTTCGCGCTGGAGCCGGGTGACTGCCTCGTCTTCCAGGCGATGATCGTGCATGGCGCACCGCCCAACCTAAGCCCGTTTCGTCGCCGTGCACTGGCGACCCGCTGGACCGGCGATGATGCCCGTTACTGCGTCCGTCCCGGCGAAGTCGGTATCCCGACCGAGGACCCCGGCCTCAAACACGGCGACATCATGGATTGCGAGCGTTTTCCCGTCGCCTGGCGCGCCTGACACACGCTCCGAACTGATCCCCAGCGAAGGCTGGGGTCCATAATCCCGGTGTTCAATGCAAGGCGTGGAGTCGTTCAGGGTTCACGAAGCAAAGGGCGACCAGAGCACGGCGCGATCCATGTACGTTGGTGCGTATGGACCCCAGCCTTCGCTGGGGATCAGGTCGGTAAAATTGTCCGGTTCGTCAGGTGTGGAACAGGCGGCGCTCGATCCGGGTCAGACGTTCCGGGCCGTCCGACGTCACAACAACAGTTTCGCTGATCGCAAGGCCGCGGGCCGAGAGGTACATGTGGAAGGTCATGCCCGCCTCCAGTTCCCAGTCTGATTCCGGAAGGAAACAGCGGGAGAAGTCGCTGGCGACCGGGCTGAAGCGGGGATAGTGGCCCAGCGTATAGCCGCTGACATTGTCGAAGGTTTCGCGCAGGCCTTCTGCCAGGATCGGTTCGCGCACGATGTGGTCGATCGCCCCGGCCGATGCGCCCACTGTCATGGCGGCGATCTGTTCGTCCTGCAGAGCGATCAGGCGGTCCGCGATGGCCTGCTGTTCGTCGCTCGGCGGCCCGATGATGCAGTTCCTCATCAGCCGCGCGCTGTAACCGCCAAACCATGGGACCAGCTCCATATGGAGCACATCGCCTTGTTCCAAAGGCCGGTCATGGGTGTGGCCGTGGAGGAAATCCCAGCCGGTGCCGGCTGTGATGGGGCCGCATTCGCCCCGGTCCGCGCCCAGTCGCACGAATGCGCTTGAGGCGGTTACGGCTGCATCACGCTCGGTCATGCCCGGCGCAGCGCTGGCGATGGTTTCTGCCATGGCGGTATCGGCGATGCCCGAGGCATGGCGCAGCCGTTCGATCTCGGCCGGCGACTTGATCCAGCGCAGGGCTTCGAGATCGTCGGAGAGATCGACCCATGTCGTGGCGGGCAGGGCGGCTTCGAGTGCGCGAAACCCGGTGACATGGAGATTGTAGGAAGCACCGTCGATTCCGACCCGGTCCAGTGGCCCGCCCCGTGCCTGCATGGTGGCGACAACGGCCCCCAGCATATCGGTGCTGTCGTCGATGCTGACGTGTTCGTTGTAGGGACTGACTTCCAGATAGGGCGCGGCATCGAGCGTTCGGTCGACCAGGACCGGCTCGCCATCACATGCCACGAGCAAGGCGCGGTAACGGGTGCCGGAAGCGTCATAACCAGTCAGCCAGGCAAGAAACTCCGCACGGTCAATCAGCACCAGGCCGAGATCATGACGGGCCATCATCTCGCGGAAGCGCGCCAGGCGCGCCTCGAACTCGGAACGTTCAAATGTCGTGGCGCCACTCATGTTTCCCCCTCCCAAGCGCTGGCTGCCCAGGCAAACTGTTCGTTGGTCTCCACTGCGCCTGCCCGCACCAGGCGCAATCTCGTCAATGCGGTTTTGGGTTCTTCGCCACGCTCGACCAGAAGCCGGGTTGCGATCATGCCGGCACGTCCCTGGCCCGCGCGGCAATGTAGCAGTACCCCTTCGCCGCCGTCGAGGCAGGCATGGAGACGCGCCGCAAGCTTGGGCCATGCGTCCCGGCTCGAGCCATCCGGTCCGCCGAAATCGCGGATCGGCAAATGCACCCAGTCGATGCCGTGACCGCGCAGGTGTTCGCCGAGATCCTGGCTGCCGCTGGCCTGCATCTCACCAATTTCAGTCATTGACACGACCATGACCGGACCCCAGTCCACAACCGCCTTGAGATCGGCCTGAAGCCCGCCGCTGCGGCCCGGCAGGGCGCACACCCCGATCCGTCCTCCGCCGTGTGGTTCGATTTTTGCGATAGGAAAGCTGATCATCACGAGCCCTAGTAGCGTCTGGGAATGTAGCGGGAGAACCATGCGCCGCCTAGCATGCCAAGGCCGGTCACGGCGAAGACCGAGGCGACTGGAAAAACCAGCAGGATCACCGTGAAGGCGCTCTGTGACATGACACGGCCGGTATCGCGATAGGTCGTATAGACCGAAGCCATTTCGGCGCGCTGATGCGGCCTCACGGCCCGGGCGAACGGGGCGTTGCTCACGGCATCGAGCCAGGAGGCGCAGACGCAGGCCAGGATCAGCATGGCGATACCAGCCGGTGGAAAACCGGAAACGGCGGTC
>JABIUG010000069.1 GCA_018700655.1 Rhodospirillaceae bacterium
AGCATCATGCAGCGCGCCATGGCTGCTGGGCATCGCATCTTTGAGGTCATGGATGTCGTGGTCGACATCAAGGACAAGCCCGGCGCAGTCGATGTCGAAGGCAGTGACGGTTCGGTCGAATTCGACCACGTCACCTTTGGTTATGTGAAAGACCAGCCGGTCCTGAAAGATGTCAGCTTCCGCGTCGAAGACGGCGAGACCGTCGCCCTTGTCGGCCCGACCGGGTCGGGCAAGACCAGCGCCATGGCTCTGGCCCATCGGTTTTATGACATCTGGGACGGCAGCATCCGTGTCGGCGGCCACGATGTCCGTGACATCACGCAGGACTCTCTGGGCCGCCATGTCGCGATGGTCCTGCAGGAGCCGTTCCTGTTCACCGGCACGGTGTTCGAGAACATCCGCTACAACAAGACCGATGCGACCCGACATGACGTGATCGCAGCGGCACAGGCGGTCGGGGCGCACGATTTCATCGTCAGTCTGGCCGATGGCTACGACACGGAGATGGAGCAGGGGGGCACGACCCTTTCAGTCGGCCAGCGTCAGTTACTGAGCTTTGCCCGTGCGCTGGTGGCCGATGCCCGTATCCTGGTGCTCGACGAAGCCACCGCCAATGTCGACAGCTATACCGAACTGAAGATCCAGCAGGCGCTGGCGCGTCTGCTTGAGGGCCGCACCGCCATGGTCATCGCCCACCGTCTGGCGACCATCCGCGGCGCCGACCGCATCATCGTCCTGCAGGACGGTGTCGTGATTGAAACCGGCAACCACGACGAACTGATGGAACTGGGCGGGCTCTACTCTCGCCTCTACCGTATGAACTACGCCAGCTTCGACGACATCCCCGAAGACGAGATCGCCAAGCTGACCAAGGCTGAAGGCGAGACCTGACTGGATAGTGATTTACTTATGGACTAGAGAATTTTGACTATTATGCAGCCAAATGATGTTTATCTTAAATCTAAACGAAACCTTCTGATATTCTGTTCAATATTATTATTGAGTATCTATGTTGGCGTTGAAGAGGCGGGTGATGGTAATTTTGTAAGTTTTTTTCCTGTTAAGTTGGCTAATTTGCAGGGGTTTAATTACATAGGTTTCTTTGCAGTAATGTATTTTACCTCTCAGTTCCTCTCGTTTTGGCTAGCTCAGAATGAGGAGATTCGTAACCTTATTCACTTCAGGATTGACTTTTATACAACGTCTTCTACTTCGATTTTCTCAATCATTTCGGCATTTTATGTTTTCTTTCGTGATGACTTCCTTCCCTACATTATCCAGTTCCTGAAATTTCCGGATACCTCCTCTTTTTTCGCAGCAATATCGTTCGGTATTGCATTTGTCAGCCTCCTATACGTTGTTGCGCAATCGATACGGAAATCGAAGATCGAGGCTAGAACTATTGAGGGTGTAGTGTTTAAACAACTTTTGCGAAGGGAATGCATTCTTGTATTAAATCCAAATAGTTCGAAAGGAAGGAAAAATAGCATTTCTGGCTGATGGAGAGATAGGAGGTGGGAAGAATGATAATGATTCATCGTGGCGACTGAGGGGAATATTCCTAGAAATTTTGAATAAAGACGGCCAGATATTTAGTAGATTTTCTTACAAAATTGCCGAAGACTCATTCGATTACACTAATGATGATGACACTTTATCAATTAGATCTCAGCGAATCATTCTAGCGAATTCCGAAAAACAAATGTGATTTTTGCTACATAGATGGGTCGCAAAGCTGACCAAGGCTGAAGGTGAGACCTGACCCGATCTGTCGGGCGTGATAGCAAGAGCGAAGCTTGAGGGAATGCCATGTCTGATGTGCTCCATGATGTCGTGATCAGCGGTGACGCTCATGTCGGTGAACCTGATGGGATGCGCGCCTATATGCCCAAGGAACACCTTGAATTGCTCCCCAAACTGGAGCGCAGTGACGACGGCAACTTCAAGATGACGCGGGACGGCGACGAGCTTGATCGTGCACCCAAGAAGGAACCCGGCCCGATCGACCTGATGAAGGAGTTCCGCGAGGACCCCAGCCAGGGCACCAACCACGATTTGCGTCTGGAGCACATGGCGCTGCAGGGCGTCGACGCCGCGGTGCTTTTCCCCAACATCGGGCTCAGTGTTTCGATGGGCAACTCGTCGCCCGCGTTCAATCACGCCTGGGCGCGCGCCCACAACGAATTCACCTGGGATACGTTCTCCGAACACCGCCATCGCCTCAAGCCTGCCGCCGTGCTGGCGATCGACGATCTCGACGCGATGCTTGCCGAGGCTGAGCGCTGCATCAAACTGGGGTTTTGCACGCTCTTTTTGCCCGCGACCGTGCCGTGGCGGCCCTACCGCCTGCCGGTCTATGAGCCGCTCTGGAGTCTGGCCGAAGAAGCGGGCGTTCCCATCAACTTCCATATTTTCAGCGGCAACCTCGCCCTGCGTGGCGATATGGTGAGTGTCGCCGATCTTTCCGATGACAGGATCGAAGCCCTGCGCGGCCTCGATGAGCTCGAGAAGGGCGGGCCTGAGCTGATCAACATTACAGTGATGGGCATGGCTGCGGGCATGTCGCCGCTGGCCGAGGTCATCGGCTCGGGCGTGCTTGAAGCCCATCCCGATCTCAAGGTCGTGGTGACCGAGAGCGAATGCGGCTGGCTCGCCTGGTTCCTCCATGCGATGGACCAGATGAACCGCCAGCGCCACCTCGGCATGAAGAAGCTGGAGCTTGAGCCCAGCGAATACTTCCACCGTCAGTGCAATGTCACCATCACCGATGATCCCGTGGCACTCCACAACGTACCGCTCACCGGCAGCGACTGCCTGCTTTGGGGTGACGATTATCCCCATGACGAAGGGGTCTTTCCTGACGGCGCCCGTGCGATCCGGGAAATTCGCGATGCGCTGACGCCGCAAGCCTCGCACCACGTCTTGTGCGGCAATGCGGCGAAGCTCTACGGCTTTGATCTCGACCTGCTCCAGGCGACGCGCGACGAGGTCATGCGCTTCGCGGCTTGAGACCAGGTTCTTTGCATTCCTGCCGGCGGTTGACCCAGCGCTGATCAGATTGCCGGACGAACCCTCCATTGATGCTGGTTCTGACAAATCGTAGTGTGATTTGTCGGGCGCTTATTCTTGGTTTCCGCAAGCTGTCTTGGGGGCATCCGCAGTTGCTCGTGCCAGCTTTGCCGCAGATTTGCGGCCCGGTCGCTGAACAATATTCCGGTATCGGCGCAACTCATGATGCGATACGCGCGAAAGTGCCGGAAGTCGCGGCTTAACTCGCACCATGCCGCGAGCACGGTGAGTTCGGTGTAGTAGATCACGGCCAGAGGCAGCACCGTACGGGTTGTCTGGTTACCCTGCTCGTCCTGGTATTCCAGCGAAACAACGTGATCGTTGCGCACGGCATGACGTAGCATGCTCATGTCAGCAGTTTCGGGCTCGGGAGCGCCAAAGCGCGAGACGACGAAACGGCCGTCATCAAGTTCTGTTTCGCGCGCGGACGGCAGGGCATCGGCGATCTTGGCATTGACCCGCCGGGCGGCTGCCTCCAGGCCCTTGTCACCGGTGCGGCGCAGCAGTTCCAGGCCGACGACGATCGCTTCGACTTCCTCGTGATCGAACATCAGCGGTGGCAGGTCATAGCCGGGCCGCATGATGTAGCAGACCCCGGCAGCACCTTCGATCGGCACGCGCATGGCCATCAGGGTCGCGATGTCACGATAAACCGTGCGCGGTGTGACCTCCAGCTTTTCGGCCAGTTGGGCCGCCGTGATCGACGCACGGGCGCGGCGCAGGATCTGGATCAGTTCGAACAGACGGTCGGCACGGCGCATGATGGCTGGTCTCCATGGCGATGAGTATCGCCAAAGCCTCCTGACAGGGTGCTGTCAGCAGGGTTGTGAAAGAGTGACCCAATGTTCAGGAGATCGCCATGCCCAATCCGTTGCCCGCTCTCGATGACCGTTTCGCGCGTTTCATCGAAGATCAGAAGATGTTCTTCGTTGCCACCGCTGCTGCAGACGGCCGTGTCAACATGTCACCCAAGGGCCTCGACAGCCTGCGCATCCTGGCGCCCGACAACATCGTCTGGCTGAACCTCACCGGCAGCGGCAACGAGACGGCAGCACATCTCCAGGCCGTGAACCGGATTACGCTCATGTTCAGCGCCCTCGAAGGCGACCCCATGACCCTGCCTGTCTACGGCCAGGCTAGCGTGCTGCATCCACGCGACGAGGGTTGGGCTGCCCTGATCGGGTTGTTTCCTGCCATGGGCGGCTCGCGCCAGATTGTCGATGTCGCGATCGACCGCGTGGAATCATCATGTGGCAGCGGTGTGCTGCTATTTACCTACAAGGGCCAGCGCGGCAAATCCCAGCTTGTGCCGTTTTACGAGCGGATGGGTGAGGACAAGGTGCGTCAGTACTGGGAGCGCAAGAACCAGACCAGCATTGACGGCCTGCCGACTCATATTCTGGGCTGATCAGCCCTCCACGGGCCTTCGACAGGAATTGCTTCGTCATGACCCGGCCATGGCGGCATGGTGACGCCGGCAGCAACAAAGGGGGCGTCGGCGCCTGCGCGAAACTGGAAGTCTGTACCCAGCGGAATCGAAAGGCCCATGCCCGGCTTCAGATCCACGATCTCCTCACGTTCGCCCTGTTTGCGCCACATCTGGCCAGCACCGGAAACCACGACCCAGAGTTCCTCGATCTTGCGATGCGTCACGGCCATGGAACAAGTGCCGGCCGGCAGGGTGAAGCTGGCCATGGTGCCACCGGCTACGCCGCCCAGAAGTCTGACTTCTGAACCGTCAGGTGCGATGGCGTCAGGCTGCGGATTGGGTATGACTGTCGCGAAATCCATCGCGTAACCTCCTGATTGAACTGGCCTTGCATACAATGCGACAAACGGACCAGGGAAGAAGGAACGAAGAATATGACGACATCAACTTCAAGGCGCGCCCTTTGTCTCGCGCTGGCTGCCGGCGGTGCCGGCCTGTCTTTGGCCGATGTGGCTGCTGCCGGCGGCGACGAGGGGCCGTGCTCCGAACTGATCGGCCACAAGGTCCGTGTTCTGGGGCCGAACTCACCCATGACGATGGATTACAATCCCGATCGGGTGAACATCTTCCATGACGACGACTATGTGATCACCGATATTTCATTCGGCTGACCTGGCGGCTGACCACTTGTGTCACTTGGATTTTCGGCTGTTCTTCTCGTCTGATCCTGAAGCGTTGGCATAGAACGGATCATCATGCTCGACCACCCGTCGCGCCGAACCCACGATCAACGGATCGGGGCCTTTGACGATGCTGTGGTCCTTGTCCGGGTAGGGCAGGGATGACAGGAAGTGTTGCATGCAGCCGAGCCGTGCGCGTTTTTTGTCGTCGGACTTGATCACCGTCCAGGGTGCGTCGGCCGTGTCGGTATAGAAGAACATCGCCTGTTTGGCTTCGGTGTAGTCTTCCCACTTGTCGAGTGAGGCCATATCGACCGGTGACAGTTTCCACTGCTTGAGCGGGTCGAGCTTGCGGCTCTTGAATCGTCGCATCTGCTCATCGCGCGTCACCGAGAACCAGTATTTGAAGAGGCGGATGCCGCTGTTGACCAGCATGCGTTCGAACTTGGGGCACTGGCGCATGAATTCAAGGTATTCCGTACCCGAGCAAAAGCCCATGACCCGCTCGACACCTGCACGGTTGTACCAGGAACGGTCCATCATCAGCATTTCAGGTGCTCGACATACCGCTGGAAGTACCATTGGCCACGTTCGCGGTCGGTTGGTTTTTCCAGGGCGACGACCCGTGAACCACGCGGGTTGAGGTGTTCCATGAAACGTTTGATCGTGCCGCCCTTGCCGGCCGCGTCGCGGCCCTCGAAGAGAACGACGACTTTTTCGCCGGATTCACGCACCCAGCGCTGGACCTTCAGAAGCTCGACCTGAAGTTCGGCCTTGTGTTTCTCATAGGCCGCGCGGCGCATCTTGTCCTTGTAGGGATAGACGCCCTCGCGAAAGATCCGGGCAAGAGCCTCGGGATCGTGACGCATCTCGGTGAGTTCGTGATGCACGATCGCCGCACGTTCCTGGGGCGTGCTGGGCGACCTGACGGCGGCGGCCACATCGGCATCCTTGCCATTGGCAGGCCTCGCGGGGGCCTTCGCGGCACTGGTTTCGTTGCCCGGTGTGCTGACACCAGGATCTTTCGAGCTTTTGACCATCGATCCATCCTCTTTGTCAGGCCAGTCATACGGCGTGGCCGGCAGATTGCCTTGACGCAAGTCAAACGGGAGATCCTGAAATCACCATTGCACATTTTCAACGGACCGAACTAAGGTCGTGGTGACAGGGTAGAACCAGCGGGCGAGGACCAGATGGCAACATCAGCTGAGGACATTGCAGTCAGAGAGATTCTCTCCGATGGCGTTCTTTCGACCTTCGATCTCGACATTACCGAAGCACGTGGGTTGCCCAACGAAGCCTTCACGAGCGACGCATACTTCGCCATGGAGCAGAAGCGGTTGTTCGCCCGTACCTGGGTGTTCGCGGGTCTTGCCAGCGAACTTCCCAATGCGGGCGATGTGCGGCCGGTTGAGGTCGCCGGCCGCCCTGTCATTCTCACGCGTGGCAACGATGGAAAGATCCGGGTCTTTCAGAATGTCTGTCCCCATCGTGGCGCACGGCTGGTGATCGAAAATCTCGACGGCAACGCGATGATGACCTGCCCCTATCATGCCTGGACCTATGCGATGGACGGCAAGCTGAAGTCGCGTCCGCATTTCCACAAACCTGACTGTCACGACACCGAAGGTGACGACAACATTTCGCTGTTTCCGGTGCGTTCGACGACCTGGTACGACTGGGTCTTCGTCAATCTCGATGGCAAGGCCGAACCCTTCGAGGACCACATTGCTCCGGTCGAAGAATGGTTCCAGGGTTTCCCGCTCGACCCGATGCGCTGCGCGGAACATCGCGTTTTCGAGTTCGAGTGCAACTGGAAGCTCGCGGTCGAGAACTATTGCGACTTCTACCATGTCTTCCTGGTCCATCCGGCGCTACATCAGTCGATGTCCAAGGAGACGCGCAAGTCCATGCAATGCATGGGACGCCACCTGATGAACGACTACTGGTTCGATACCGAAAGCCGCGGCGGGCTGGGTGACAAATCAGCCGTCGGGATGAACCTCATTCCCGGCCTCAAGCCCGAATACGCAGGCAAGCAGGTCTATAGCGCGATCTTCCCCAACATGGCGGTCAACGTTTATCCGTCGAACGCCCAATGTGTCTTGTTCGAGCCGGTTTCGCCAGGCAAGACGCGCATGCACATGTGGTTCTACTTCGTCGATGGTGACCACACCAACCCGGCCTTCGCCGATGAGCGCGACAATCTCTACCAGGAGTGGGCCGCACTCAATGCGGAGGATGAAGGCATCTGCCGCCGCCTGCAGGAAGGTCGCATGTGCGATGCCTATGACGGCGGGCGTCTGGCGCCCTATTGGGATCAGGGCACGATTCACTTCCATCGCCAGCTTGCCGAGGTCATGACCGCCTGACACCGGCGTCGTCTTGCGCTCCTGCGATGGTTTAGGCGCGGTCGTTGCGGTAGGCCGTTCCGTCCTTCATCACGAAATCGACCTCGTGAAGCACGCCGATATCGTCCAGCGGGTTACGCGGAACCGCGATGATGTCGGCGATTCTGCCCTGGGCGATGGCGCCGAGATGTTCTTCCTGGCCCAACAGTTCGGCGCCGTTGCGGGTCGAGCAGATGATCGCCTCGGCGGGCGAGAAGCCGCATTTCTCGACCATCAGCGTGACCTCCTGCATGTTCTCGCCGCAATGGTTGCCGGGGGTTCCGACATCGGTCCCCATGGCAACCTTCACGCCGGCCTTGCGCGCGGCGGTGAGTTGTTTCTGACGCAGTGCCTCCAGCGTCTTGTAGCGTTCATGGACATGGGGAAGCGCACGTTCGGCAAACGCCGGGTCTTTCAGGAAAGCATGGGCCGTGCAGAAGGTCGGGACCAGGAAGGTGCCGCGCTCGACCATCATCTGGCGTGCTTCATCATCGGCATAGGTGCCGTGTTCGATGCTGCGGCAACCGCAACGCACCGCATGTTTGATCGCATCGGTCGCATGGGCGTGGGCCGCGACATGGGTGTGGTTGTCTTCTGCGATCTCCACGGCGGCGGCGATCTCGTCGGGCCGAAGCTGGATCGCGTCCGCGCGCTCGTATTTGGTCGAGTTGACAGCGCCCGAGGCCAGGATTTTGATCAGGTTGGCGCCCATGGCGAGCTGCTTGCGTGCGGCCTTTCGGACTTCCTCGGGGCTGTCGCATTCCTCGTACATGCCGGGATAGTAGGGGCTGGAAGACGAGGTGATCGAAAGGATCTTGCCTGAACAGAAGAGGCGGGCCCCTTTGATCTGGCCGTCGTTGATCGCCTCGCGCACGGCGATCTCGTGATAATCCCAGCCGCCGACATCGCGCGCCGTGGTGATGCCGCACATCAGGAGACGCCGCGCATTCCAGGCCGCGTGGATCGCGATCGAGCCGGGCAGGGCATCACGCCAGACGTTGTTGCCGGCAGCGGTCGCGGTATCGAGCGTGATGTGGACATGGTTGTCGATGAAGCCCGGCAGCAGCCAGCGGCCTTCCATGTCGAGGCATTCCGAGCCGGACGGAGCCTTGCCGATCTCGGTGATCCTGCCGTCCTCGACCTTCACATCGCCCGTCTTGAAGGCCCCGCTCGCGCTGTCAAACCATTGTCCGCCGCTCAACCACATGGTCGCTCTCCCTGATGACGCGGGTCAGCATGCCTTGAAACGGGCCTGTGTCACCACCAGTTAAATATACAATGTTTAATTGTAGGAGTGAAAGATGCCCCGTCTTCGGCGTCCCTTGCGCAATGCGGGTCTGGTCGTGCTTCTGGCTACAGCGGTTGTGGGAACGATCGCATCGTTCGGAATCGCAGGGGCCGTGTCCGATCCCGATATCGCGCTGGAGGAGGCCCGGTCTCTTCGGCTGCCACCGGTTGTCAATGACCGATCCACCGATCTTGCGTCTCTGCATGATGGGAATGCGCTGGATGTCGAGTTCATCGACCAGCGCTTCGCAGAAGCCACCGATCACCTGCAGAGTGTACGCTTTCTCATCGTGCCGGGTTACCTCACGGACTTCCTCATCGTGCCGCAGTCTATCGGATTGATGGACCAGTTTGGCGGTCAGATCGCGGCGCTACGTGATGCCGGTTTTGATGTGGCAGTCGTGGACATTGATAGCGAAGCGACGGTGGCACAGAGTTCAGAGGTGCTGCGGGCCGCCGTGGCCGCCGATGAGCGCCCGGTGTGCCTGATCTCTCATTCGAAGGGCGGGCTCGATACCCTGGACTTCCTCATTCATGCCGGCCCAGAGACCAGGGAAAAGTTTGTCTGCTGGGTCGCCCTTCAGGCGCCGTTCGCAGGATCTCCGATTGCCGACGGTGTGGCGTCGCAGGACCTTCTGCGCTGGCCGTCGGAAGTGGCGCTGGAACTCTTTGGCGACGACGGTCAGTCGCTGCACGACCACCGCATGGATGTCCGCGGTGCCTATCTCGACGAAAACGCCGAAGAAATCGCAGAGATCGTCGCGTAGATTCCGATCCTGTCCGTGGCAGGTCGTGTCGACGATGTCCCGTTGCCGTCGAAACATGCTGTTCTGGGTTCCTGGCTCAACAGTGAGGGCATTGCCAACGACGGCATGGTTCCCACCTGGTCGTCTGTTCTTCCCGGCAACCGCCACGTCGTCGTCGACGGCCTCGGTCACACAGGCTCCGTGCTCGATCATCTCTTTGCCAAACCGACCGACCGGATTGCCCTGACCAAGGCGGTACTCGTGTTGGCGTTTGATACCCAGTGAAATTGTTGCGAGGTCGGCGAAAACAGTTGTCACGCTGCCATCTGATAGGTGAGGCTTATTCTCAATCTCACCTTTGCCTGGATGGCACATGGACAAACTCGACTTCAGCCGGCCTGACCGTTTCTACAAGGGCAACATGCACACCCACAGTACCCATTCGGACGGCAGCCTGTCGGCCGAAGCGGTCTGTGACGCCTATCGGGGCGAGGGTTACGACTTCCTGGTGATGACCGACCATTTCATGGAGGTCTACGGTTTTCCAGTCACCGATACCCGGCCTTATCGCACCGATGATTTCACCACGATCATCGGCGCGGAGCTCCATGCTCCGGAAACGGCGGTGGGTGAAATCTGGCACATCAAGTCGATTGGCCTGCCATTTGATTTCGAGCCACTGCGCGAAGGCGAGACCGGGCCCGAGATCGCCAAACGTGCCCATGAAGCTGGAGCGTTTATCGGGCTAGTGCATCCTTCCTGGTACGGCCTCACCCATGATGACGCGCGCCAGCTTCCCTTTGCCCATGCGGTCGAAATCTACAACCACGGCAGCGCCGTCGAGGTCGACCGTGGCCACGACTGGCCGTTTCTCGACACCCTGCTGAACGAAGGCTGGAAACTCTCGGGTTACGCCACAGACGATGCCCACGAACTTACCCACGACTGGCGTGGCGGATGGGTCATGGTCCAGGCCGAAGAGAACGAGCCCGAACTGCTGCTCGATGCGCTCAAGGCCGGGCGTTACTATTCCAGCATGGGCCCGGAAATCCACGACATCGCAATCGATGGCGACCACGTCACGGTGCGTTGTTCGCCCGCCAGTGTGATTTCGCTCCAGGGCAGGGGCTCACGCTCCAAGCGCGCCATGGGCGATAACCTGGAAACCGCAACGTTCGAACTCTATCCCTTCGAGAAGAGCTGGTTCCGCGTCACCATCAACGACGCCAACGGCAACCGCGCCTGGTCCAATCCCTACTGGCTCGACTGACCCGAAACCGAACGAGTCAGTCGACCTTCACCCCAGCCCTCTCCCGATCCCGGGAGAGGGAGCAGTTTCGAACATCTTACCCTCGCCCGCCCGCGGGAGAGGGAGGGCCCCGCCGCGAA
>JABIUG010000070.1 GCA_018700655.1 Rhodospirillaceae bacterium
ATGTGCAAGGGCATGAACCGATCGTTCTTCAACGTCATCCTGGGCGGTTTCGGCGCCGAGGCCGGCCCGATGGCCGATCTGGGCGATCGCAACGTCAAGCAGGGCAGCGCCGACGATGCCGCCTTCATCATGCAGAACGCCCGCAAGGTCATCATTGTTCCGGGCTACGGCATGGCCGTCGCGCAGGCACAGCACGCCCTGCGCGAGATGGCTGACCAGTTGAAGGAAAGCGGTGTCGAGATCGCCTATGCCATTCACCCCGTCGCCGGACGTATGCCCGGCCACATGAACGTCCTGCTGGCCGAAGCGAACGTGCCCTATGACGAGGTCTTCGAATTGGAGGAGATCAACTCCCAGTTCGCCACGGCTGACGTCGCCTTCGTGATCGGCGCCAATGATGTCTGCAACCCGCTGGCCAAGACCGATCCGCAAAGCCCGATTGCCGGGATGCCGGTGCTCGATACCGAAAAGGCGGGCACCGTGCTGGTCGTCAAACGCTCGCTTTCGCCTGGTTACGCCGGAATCGACAACCCGCTGTTCTATCGCGACAACACCATGATGCTGTTCGCCGACGCCAAGAAGATGGTCGAGGATATCGTTAAGGGACTGGATTAGCCTACCCCCCGCGGTCTGGTTTCGGGAGCGGGGTTTCATGGACGGCCATCTTTCTGTCTTTCGCGACGGCCTCTTTGCGGGTCGGCATGTTCTGATCACGGGCGGTGGCACAGGAATCTGCTTCGGCATTGCCGAAATCATGGGCAGCCTCGGTGCCCGGGTGACGATCGCGGCGCGTACGGAGGAAAACTCTCCGATGCCTGCCGGCGCCTCGATGCGATGGACATCGATACCGCCCGGCATCGGGTCAACATTCGCGACGAGGCACAGGTCACCGCACTCTGGGACTGGGTCGAAGCCGAACGCGGCCTGCCCGACTTCCTCGTCAACATCGTCTTCCAGCACACCGGCCCCTATCCCAATGAGTTGCATGCCGCTGCGGCGCGCGCAGCGGTCGTCAACATGACGCGCACGCTGGCGGCCGAATGGGGCGAGAAGGGAATTCTGGTCAACGCGGTGGGTCCCGGTTTCATCGAAACAGATGCGATCAAGGGTTATGGCGAGGGCAGGGGTGTTGAAAACCCGATGATCCAGCATCTTCCGGTCCGACGTGTCGGACAGCCCCGCGAGATTGGCGAGGCGGTGGCTTACCTCTTCTCGCCGGTGGCGGACTACGTCACAGGGCAGGTGCTGGTCGTTGATGGTGGCGCGGCCCTGCTCGATTCCTGGTCAACGATCTGATGAAGGTGAGCGCCGAGGCCCGGGCGCGACGTCGCGCCAATCTGAAGCGCTTGCTCAACGCCCGCAGTGTGGCGTTGATCGGCGGTCGAATCATGGCGATCAGTTTGGCCTACGGAAAGGGCCTCGGGTACGACGGGGATCTCTATCTCATCAATCCCCGCCATGAGGAGATCAATGGATTCCGCTGCCACGCTTCCCTGGATGATCTGCCGGTCACGCCGGATGCCGCGGTTGTCGGCGTCACGGCGCAAACGCTGGTGCTTAACGATCGTGATCTGCCAGTCGGCTACATGTTGAGTCTGGGCAACCAGGCCGGTGTCGATATCTGCGATGGTATTGATGTCGCGCTTGATGATCCGCGCGTCAGTGCGGTGGGACTCTATATCGAGGGGCTCGACGATGTGTCTGCCTTTGAGGTGGTCGCTCGCCGCGCGATCGAGAAGGGTGTGCCGCTGGTCGTATACAAGGCCGGCGTTTCGGAGAAGGGGGCTGCAGCGATCCGGTCGCATACGGCGTCGCTGGCCGGGGAGGATCGTTTCTTCGATGCACTCTTCGCCCGTCACGGTGTGATCCGCACACCAAGCCTTCCCGCTCTGATCGAAACGCTCAAGCTGCTCACGGTCTCGGGCCCGCCGCCCGGTCCCGGGTTGGGCGTGCTGACCGTTTCGGGTGCTGACTGCTCGATTGTGAACGATGTTGCAGAACGCCACGGCGTCACTCTTCCGCCACCCGATCCAGAGCGCAGCGTGGCACTTGACGGTTATCTCGGTGGGCTCGGCAAGGCGGTAAACCCCTATGACTTCTCGGTCGGCACCTGGCGCGATCCCGAGGCGCAGATGCGCTGTTTCAGCGACTTCGCCAAGGCGGGTTTCGATTCCGTCATGTTGATGTCGAGTTATCCGCTTCACTCGCCCTGGTCGTCGCTGCAAAACTGGGATCACGGCGTCGATGCCCTGATAGCAGCAAAGCGCGAGACCTGCATACATGCGAGCTATGCCGTCTCCCTGGTCGAGACGATCCCTGACTATGCGCGCGCGCTTGATCGAGGCCGGGGTCACGCCATTGCAGGGGCTCGAGGAGGCCATGGTGTCTTATGCGCTCGCAAACCACTACCGCGAGCGGCGAGCTGAACTGTTGAGCCATCCGGCCGCCACGACGCGCTTTTCAAAGGGGGCGGGGGAATGTTTGACCTTCTGGACCGAGGCCCGCAGCAAAACATGGTTGCGAGAACAGGGGCTGTCCATTCCGCGCGGAGAGGTCGTGCCTGCGGACGAGGCGGTTGGCGCTGCTGGTGCCATCGGTTACCCCGTCGTTTTAAAGGCTGTCGGTGACGAATTCCTGCACAAGACGGAGGCACGCGCCGTGGCAGTTAGTCTTGCCGGCGCAGTGGCGGTAGCGACAGCTGCGTCCGACATGCAATCGCGCCTGGGCGTTGGTGAATTGCTCATCGAAGAAATGGTCGATGGTGCTGTCGCGGAGTTGATCGTTGGCATTCGCTGCGATCCGCAGGTCGGCTATGGCTTGCTTCTGGGCAGCGGTGGAATCCTGGCAGAGCTTGTTGATGACAGCACCACCCTCCTGTTGCCGGTGACACACCAGGAGGTGCTTCAGGTCCTGTCGTCCCTCAAGGTCGGTGCACTCTTGCAGGGGTATCGCGGCCGAAGCGCGGCTGATGTCGAAGCCGTCGCCGATCTCGTCTGTGGCCTCTGTTCCGCTGTTCTCGGATCCGATGGCCGGATTCTGGAAGTCGATCTCAACCCGGTGCTGGCACTTCCGGCGGGTCGCGGTGCGGTCATTGTTGACGCCAGTCTCGGCGTGACGGCAGGTCACTGAAACGCCGGTAGAATCAGGATCCCGGAGAATTTGACCTAAATGGGACCCGTGACCGGTTCCGGAATTCGCCATGGCCGAGGCATGCTGGCGGTCGGAAACCCACTCCTATATCCATGATCTGACCTGTCTGGTCGCGCAGGGCACGACAAAAGCCGCCGTTCATCACGAACGACGGCTGGTCTGAGGCGGCAAACTAGTAGACTGCGACTAGTCGGTGCCTTCGCGCTGTGCGCGCTTGCGCGCCAGCTTGCGGGCGCGGCGCACGGCTTCGGCGCGCTCCCGCTTTTTCTTCTCGGAAGGCTTCTCGAAATGACGACGCAGCTTCATTTCGCGATAGACACCTTCGCGCTGCAGCTTCTTCTTCAGCGCGCGCAAGGCCTGGTCGACATTGTTGTCGCGTACGGTGACCGTGACGATGGTCCTTCTCCTTAAATCCTTCGGCCTTTTGGTGGCCGATCTGTCTTGTGGTGCGTGTTCCCAACCGGGGCGGCGCTCATACCACAGCGTTTGACCCCTGTGAAGCGTTCGTGTCCTTGAGTGAACCTGATTTCGCGCCTATCCTCGATGTTGCTTGGGATTGGGGCCGCGCAAGCGGCGAAGGAGATTTCGAATGAAGACATCGGACGAAGCAACGACCACTCTGCTCGATGAGGATATCGTCACCCGGCGCAAGGTTCTGGGGCTGGATGCCTCGTGCTTGTCCGTCGGCTCATCAGGGAGGGGCTTCTGGCCGTCAAACCATGAAACTGGAAATTGGCGATATCAGGATCGATCGGATCGAGGAATCCTGCGACATCAGCAATCTTCCCCACGAGGATTTCCCTGATGCCACCCCCGAGGCGCTCGCGCCTTATCTGGAGTGGCTGAAGCCGGCCGCGATCGACCCTGCGACCGGGCGCATCATCATGCCTGTTCAGACCTATCTGGTCAGAACCAGGCACCACACGATCCTGCTCGACACATGCGTCGGCAACCACAAGCACCATCCCGATATGCCCCTTTGGAACCAGCGCGACAACTATCGCCTGCTCGAAGACATCGCGGCGGCCGGCGTGCGCCCTGAGGACATCGACTTTGTGATGTGCAGCCACCTGCATCTCGATCACGCGGGCTGGAACACGCAGCTGATAGACGGTCGCTGGGTGCCGACCTTTCCCAATGCGAAATATCTGTTCTGTCAGGAAGAGCTCGACTTTGCCCAGGAGGAGGGACGCAAGGGTGACAGCGTCTATGGTGAAAGCGTGCAGCCGGTTCTCGAAGCCGGTCTGGGCGAGGTCGTGGCGATGGATTTTGCACTCGACGACAACATCATGCTCGAACCGACACCCGGTCATACACCAGGCCATGTCGCGACCCATCTTGTGTCACAGGGCAAACGTGCGGTGATGTCGGGCGACCTGATCCATTCGCCGTTCCAGTTACCCCATCCAGAATGGAGTCCGGTCTATGACTGGGATCGCGCCATGGGGGCGACAACGCGTCGGCGGTTTCTGGAGTCCCTTGCCGATACCGACACCTTGATGATGAGCCAGCATTTCCCGGCGCCTTCGACCGGCCATGTCTTCAGCAAGGGTGATGGTTTCGGTTTCCGTTATCTCGGCTGCGACATGGTGCACGGTTAGGAGCGGATCATGGCCATCCTGAAAATCGCGCGGATGGGACACCCGGTCCTGCAACACCGGGCCGAAGAAGTCTCCGACCCGACCGCACCACCGATCCGCAAGCTGGTCATGGATATGATCGAGACCATGCATGACGCCAACGGTCGCGGTCTGGCTGCGCC
>JABIUG010000071.1 GCA_018700655.1 Rhodospirillaceae bacterium
CGGCATCCATGGCGCCACAATGGCCTCGGCCGAGTTCAACGAGGACGCCGAGGAAAAACGCCCGACGGTTCAAGTCGGGGATCCCTTTACCGAGAAGTTGCTCTTGGAGGCCTGCTTGGAACTGATGGCGACGGATTCGATCATCGGCATCCAGGACATGGGCGCCGCCGGCCTGACCTGTTCATCGGTCGAGATGGCCGACAAGGGCAATGCCGGCATGGACCTTGATCTCGACGCCGTGCCCCAGCGCGAAGAAGGCATGACGGCCTATGAGCTGATGCTGAGCGAAAGCCAGGAGCGCATGCTGATGGTGATCAAGCCGGAAGCCGAGGACCAGGCTCGCGCGATTTTCGAGAAATGGGAACTCGATTTTGCCGTGGTCGGCCACATCACCGACAACGGCCGCCTGATCGTGAGGAAGGACGGCGAGATCAAGGCCGACCTCCTGGTCAGCCCGCTGTCGGACGAAGCCCCGCTTTACGACCGGCCCTGGGTCGAGACACCCAAACGTGCGGTGCTGGCGGCTGGCGATGTCCCTGCCCCGGCCAGCATGGAAGTCGCACTGGTGACCCTGATGGCAAGCCCGGACCTGGCATCGCGCCGCTGGATTTGGGAACAATACGATCATCTCGTGATGGGCCGCACGGTCCGGCGCCCCGGCGGCGATTCCGCCATCGTCGAAGTGCCTGATGTTCCCGGCAAGGGTCTGGCGATCACGACCGACTGCACGCCGCGCTACTGCGAAGCCGATCCGTTCGAGGGCGGCAAGCAGGCGGTGGCCGAAACCTTCCGCAACCTCAGTTCCGTCGGTGCGCGCCCACTGGCCAGCACGGACTGCCTCAACTTCGGCAACCCAGAACGTTCCGACGTGATGGGAACCTTTGTCGGCGCGATCAAGGGCGTCGGCGAGGCCTGCATCGCACTGGAGATGCCGATCGTTTCAGGCAACGTCTCGCTCTACAACGAAACCAACGGCAAGGCCGTGCAACCGACCCCGGCGATGGGCGCAATCGGCCTGATCGAGAACCTCGACCATACCGCCCGCATCGGCTTTGGCGGCGAAGGCCAGAGTGTCATCGTGCTGGGCGCGACCGCCGGCCATCTGGGTTCCAGCATTTATCTGCGGGAAATGACGGGCCAGGAGAAAGGCGCACCGCCGCCGGTCGACCTGGCCATCGAACGCCAGACCGGCGATTTTGTGCGAGGCCTGATCGAGAACGCAACCGTGACGACCTGCCATGACGTCTCCGATGGCGGCCTTCTGGTCGCCCTGACCGAAATGGCGCTGGCGGCCAACATCGGCGGTGATTTTGCCGCCAGTGACAGCGCCCTTCCCGCCCATGCCTTCTGGTTCGGCGAAGATCAGGCGCGTTATGTCCTCGCAGTCGACGGTGACGGCGCGGAAATCGTCGCTAAAGCCACAGAAGCAGGCATTCCTGCCGCCATTCTGGGCAAGACCGGCGGCGATGCATTGACAGTGGACGGTGGCTCGCCCATATCGTTGAGAACCATTCGCGACAAGCACGAAGGCTGGTTGCCCGGCTACATGGCCGGAGAGGCCTGAACGACAGCGGAGATACTAGAGATGGCGATGCAAGCGAGCGAGATCAAGGCCATGATCGTCGAGGCGTTTCCCGACGCCGTGGTCGAGATCGAAGACCTTCGCGGTGACGGTGACCATTATGCCGCGACCGTCACGACCGACGCCTTTGCCGGCAAAAGCCGCGTGGCGCAGCATCAACTCGTCTACAAGGCGCTCAAAGGCAAGATGGGCGGCGACCTGCATGCCCTGGCGCTGACGACGCGTACACCGGGCTGAGCCCGACCAAACAGCCAACACAGAACGACGCCCCACAGGAGGCAACGACCATGGCACTCGACGAAGGCACCAAGCAGCGGATCAACAAGGAACTGGCCGACAACGAAGTCGTGCTGTTCATGAAGGGCACGCCTGTTTTCCCGATGTGCGGGTTTTCCGCCGCTTCGGTCCAGATCCTCAGCCACCTGGGCGCCCGCTTCAAAGGCATCAACGTGCTTGAAGACCCGGCCATCCGTGACGGCATCAAGGATTTCAGCGACTGGCCGACGATTCCCCAGCTTTATGTGAAGGGTGAATTCGTCGGCGGCAGCGACATCATGAAGGAAATGTTCATGTCGGGTGAACTGGGCGACTTCATGAGCGGACAAGGCGTCGCACTCGAACCGGCGACCTGAGCGATGGAAACAGTCGGCTCAGACGTCATCCACGGCTATCACGCCCACATCAACTTCGATCTCGAGGTGCGCGATACCGCCGTGGCGTTGCGCGAGGAAATCGGCAAACAGTTCGATGTCATCCTCGGGCGCGTCTGGGACAAACCGATCGGCCCGCATCTCAAATCGATGTTTCAGGTCGCCTTCGGCCCGAATGAGTTTTCCAAGTTCGTGCCCTGGCTGATGGTCAACCATCAAGGCCTGGCGATTTTCATTCATCCCGAAACCGGCGATGAAGTCGCCGATCATCGCGACAATGCGATGTGGATCAACGAAAAGCTGGGCGTCGACCTCTCCGCTCTGGATTGATCGGACAGGGCCATAAGTCCCTCACCCTCCCACGGCTGCGCCGCGGGTCCCACCCTCTCCCGTAAGCGGTAGAGGGGGAGGTTGGCAAGTTCACCATGGCGCCTCCCTGAACGATTGGCGACGGGAACCCCGAAGGGGTGACGGCACGCGACGGCGTGCCCGCCGCGCATGCGGCGAGAGCCAAGCGAACGGAGTGAGCGCCCGACGACTGAGGGAACAAACAAATAACCCCCTCCACCGCTTACGGGAGAGGGTGGGACCCATTGCGCCAGCAATGGGAGGGTGAGGGTCTGCTTCAGTCGGCTAGCGCGAAACGCGGCACAGTCTCCCCGTTCACCTCCACCGTCTCAACAAACATCGCCAGCGGTCGGACCCACAGCCCGCGCTCACCATAGTCGGGGCGATAGACCACCAGTTCCTCGTCGGTCTCGCTGTGGCGCGCGACGCCGATGACTTCGTAGTCGTTACCCTTGTAGTGGCGGTAGCGGCCGGGTTCGAGGCTCATGGTGTCAGTCCGGTTCGTTGATAAGATCGAGGGGATAGATCGGGCGGCGCACATTGTTGAAGGTGAGCTGGCTGTAATCTGACGTGCACACGCCGGTACCGGCGCAATCGACCACGTGCTTGGCCAGCTCGCCCAGCCCGGCACGCCAGTGCACGCGGCTTTTGATCATGACGTAGCGTTTCTGCCAGGGGTCGATGCCGACGGCATAAAAGGCGTTGATGTCGTTGGGTTCCTGGTGTTTGGAGATCACGACGATCTCGACCTTGCCGGTGTCGATGACCGCCGTCGGGCCCATATCCATCAGCACGCCGGTCCCCATCGGCCCCTTGTTGCGGAACCGGCCATCTGTCAGGCGTGTGACGCGCCCACTGACACGCAGCGGCGTTCCGGCTTCGCCGATCGACGGCATTGCGATCTTGCCACCGAGATCAAGCGTGATGTCGGCACCGACGCCGGCAGCAATCATCTCCTGCACCGCAGCGGGGTCATGAATGGCAAAGGCCGCAACGTCCTCAAGCCCCGCCTCCAGGATGCCCGACAGCACCGTCATCGTATCCATCGTGCCGCCCGAAGCGGCATTGTCGTAGTGGTCGAGCAGGATGACCAGGCCGTCATCCATGGCCTTGGCACGAGACAGGGAATCGGCAAGTAGTTCGATCTTGTAGACAAAGGTCTCGCGCTCGGCCCAGGCCATGGCCAACAGCTCGTCGCGCAGGGTTTCTGCCCGGGTCTGGTCGCCATCGGTTGCTACCGCCACGGAAAGGCCGGCCTGCGAGATATCGGCATGGGGGAAACCGGTGAAGAGCGTTGCCATCAGCGCTTCACCGCTTGCTTCGATCTCGCGGCAGCGCTCCTGCAGTGCCAGGTTCGGGCCTGAGGTCGTGCCCTGCTCCATGATGTGGGGCAGCATCGGACGGTTGCCCCAGGCCATCACCGGGCTGACCTCGCCCTTCAGCGCACGAGCCAGGATACGCCCGGACCGTTCGGCGGTCGCACGGGTGTCGACATGGGGATAGGTTTGGTAGCCCGCCAGAATCGTGCAGTTGTCGACGATCCCGGAGTAGAGATTGCAGTGCATGTCGAGTCCGACCGCAATCGGCAGATTAGGTGCGACCGCGCGGATGCGCCGCAGCAGCTCGCCCTCGCCATCCTCAAAGCTCTGCGTCACCATTGCACCGTGCAGGTCGAGCATGGCGGCGTCGCAGCCCTCCTCGACCGCCGCGACGATCGCTCCAGCAATGGTTTCAAAGGCTTCGTCCTCGACCGGACCGGAAGGCCAGGCATTGGCCGCGATCGGCGTGACCATGTCCCAGCCTTCTTCCCCGCAGATCTCCATGAAAGCCGCGATGCCGCTGCTGGTGCCACCAAACGCCTTGGCGATCTCCTCACCTCTCGGCACCTCCGTCGAGCCGCGTGTGAAGCGCGCGAGTGGCGTGGGAACAGGCGAGAACGTGTTGGTCTCGTGTTTCATCATCGCGACGACGATCTTCATGGCATCCCCCGGTCAGGTCACAACTAGCTTAGAACACTGCTGCATGTTTCCCAAAAGCGAAGGGGCCGCATCCTTGCGGACGCAGCCCCTTGCCGAAACTGGAATGATGATCAGGCCTTGGAGTAGTACTCGACCACCAGGTTGGGTTCCATCTGGATCGGATAAGGGACTTCGACGAAGGTCGGGACACGATGGTACGTGCCCTTCATCTTGTCGAAATCAACCTCGAGGTATTCGGGAACATCACGCTCGCCCGATGACACGGCTTCGAGCACTAGGGGAAGCTCACGCGAGGCATCCTTGATCTCGATGGTGTCTTCAGGCTTCACGCGGTAGCTCGCGATATTGACCTTCTTGCCGTTCACACGGACATGGCCGTGGTTGACGAACTGGCGCGCGGCAAACACGGTCGGCACGAACTTCATGCGGTAGATCACGATGTCGAGGCGACGCTCGAGCAACCCGATCAGGTTCTCGATGGTGTCACCCTTGCCGCTATAGGCTTCTTCATAACAACGACGGAACTGTTTTTCCGTCATGTTGCCATAATAACCCTTCAGCTTCTGCTTGGCCGCGAGCTGCGTGCCATAATCAGTCGGCTTACGCCGACGGCTCTGGCCGTGCATACCCGGAGCATAAAGCCGGTTGGTCAGGAAGCGCTTCGGGCGCCCCCACAGATTCTCGCCGTAACGGCGGCAAATCTTGTATTTCGACGACAAGCGTTTGGTCATAGAGCCTTAGCAATCGTGTATAGGAAACAGGAAGCGCCCCGGTCTCCGGAGCGCCGGTGGGTTCTAGTCAAGCAGAGGGCCGATGTCAAACGTCTTCGACCCTGTTTTATCAGGCTGCGAACGAAGGCAGGGCCGACTTCGCGCGCCTGAACGCACAGTGGACCGGACAAGGCCTCATTGCGGGACGGCAAGGCGTTCCATTTCCTCGAGAAGATTGGTGCGGACAAGCTCCGTTGCGGCAGCGTCATAGCCACCGGGGCCGCCCAGGTAGTTCCCCTCGCAAAGTTCACAATCGAACCCGGCACCGACGCCATAGGGGGCGATTCGCTGTACCGCCACCTGCCCTGTCTGATGTTCCCGGCGCATGTAGTCGGTGCAGGCTTCGACGGCCTCATGCTGGTCGGGCATGACGAAGATCACCGGGATCGCAAGTTCCGGTGTTGCCGCACAGGTCGGATAAAACACCACGACAGCCCTGATCTCTTCAGGGCCTTCCTGCGCCAGCATCAGCGCGGTGTCGGCGCCACTCTGCCAGCCCATGACGAAGATCCGCTCGGGATCGATGGTTTCGAGGCTCAGGAGTTTGGTCAGCGATCCACGCGCGTCATCGAGCTGGGCCAGAACAGAGGGGTCATCACAGACGCTCTCGATCTGGCGGGTGAAGAAGCTGTCGATCAGGTGAATGGCGTAACCCTGGCTCTGCAACCACATGCCCCACACCCGCTCATGCGGCGTGATGCCGTCGCAGTCTGGCAGCAGGATGACTGCCGGAAAGGGGCCCTCGTCTTCGGGCACGCGATAAAGACCGGTGACGGTCATGCCCTGGCTGCCGTCATCGGGTTCGCTCTTGAACTGCATCCAGCCCGAGCCGGTCAGACCGAGCCACAGAACGGCAATCAGTATGGGGCGAACAACGCGTTTCATCGTTGATCCTTCGGCGGCAGCGGTTTGCGGCCCTTGGTGAGGCCGCTGATGATACCACGAAGGGTGCGGACCTCCTGATCGAACAGCCCGGCGCGCAGGAACATCGTGCGGATGTTGCGCACCAGGATGGGCCGCTGCTCCTGATTGCGCAGGAAACCACAGTCGTCGAGTTCCCGGATCAGATGCTCGAAAAACCCCTCGATCTCTTCCTTGGTGGCCGGGAAGGTCTTGCCTTCGGGCATGACGTGGTCGGGCCGCTTCGATTGCAGCTTGAACCACTCGTAACCCAGGATCAGAACGGCCTGAGCGAGATTGATCGAGGCGTTGTCGGGCGCGGTGGGAACCTGCAGAACGGTATCGGCGAGCGCGACATCGTCGTTGTCGAGCCCCGAACGCTCCGGGCCGAACAACACACCGATACCTTCTTCCGACGGCAAAGCGACCATCGTTTCGGCGGCACGCTGAGGCGTGACCTCGGGTTTGAGCATGAAACGGCTGCGTGCTGTGGTCGCCCAGACATGGCGAAGGTCCGCGACGGCATCGACCGTGGTGTCATAGATGCGTGCAGCTTTGATGATGCCGATACCGCCGGCTGCCATGACATCGGCGGCCGAATTGGGCCAGCCGTCGCGCGGTGCGACGATGCGCAGATCGTTGAGGCCAAAATTGGCCATCGCCCGGGCGGCCGAGCCGATGTTTTCGCCCATCTGCGGGCGCACGAGGATGATCGCTGGCTGGTTCACCCGTCTGGTCCCGCTTAAGCCGGTGCGTTCTCGCGCAGCAGCTTGTAGGTGATCGAATCGATCAGCGCCTGAAACGAGGCATCGATGATGTTGGTCGAAACCCCGACCGTGTTCCAGGTCATGCCGTCATCATCGGCACTTTCAATCATCACGCGCGTGATCGCGCCGGTACCGGCCTGGGGCGAGATGATGCGCACCTTGTAGTCGGCCAGCCTCCAGCCGCCCAGGAACTCAGCATATTTGCCCAGATCCTTAGATATCGCGTGGTTGAGCGCATCGATCGGGCCATTGCCTTCAGCAACAGAGAGGTGTCGCGCACCATCGACCACGACCTTCACGGTCGCTTCTGAGATCGTGACCAGCTTGCCCAGCGCATTATGGCGGCGCTCGACCTGCACCCGGAAACTCTCGACCTCGAAGTAGCTTGGAACCGTGCCCAGGATACGACGGGCGAGCAGTTCGAAACTCGCTTCGGCGCCGTCATAGCTGTAACCCTCGAACTCGTGAGATTTCACCTCTTCGACCAGGCGCGGCAGCTTGGGATGATCGTGATCAACCTCCATGCCTGCTTCGGCCAGGCGCGCCAGAACATTGGCTTTGCCCGACTGGTCCGACACCACGATATGACGGCGGTTGCCGATGCTCTCGGGCGGTACGTGCTCGTAGGTCCGGGCGTCCTTCATCACCGCCGAGACATGGAGCCCGCCCTTGTGAGCGAAAGCCGAGGCCCCGACATAGGGCGCGTGGCGATCGGGCGCACGGTTGAGCAATTCGTCGAGCAGCCGCGAGCTGCGCGTCAGTTGGGTCAGATCCGCATCACTGATGCCGGTTTCGTAACCGGTTTTCAGCTTCAGGGTCGGGATCAGCGAAACGAGATTGGCATTGCCGCAGCGCTCGCCAAGGCCGTTCAACGTACCCTGGACCTGCCGGACACCGGCCTCGACCGCCATCAGGCTGTTGGCCACGGCATTTCCGGTGTCGTTGTGGGCATGAATGGCCAGGCGTTCACCGCCGACCGTGGCTGCGACGGCTGCAACAATCTCGCCGACTTCTCCGGGCAAGGTGCCGCCATTGGTGTCGCACAGCACGGCCCAGCGTGCGCCGGCATCCAGTGCGGCCTCGATACAGGCCAGCGCGAAGGCCGGATCGGACTTGTAACCATCAAAGAAATGCTCGGCATCGAACATGGCTTCGCGGCCACGCCCCACGGCATGGGCCATGGAATCGGCGATCATCGCGATGTTTTCGTCGTTCGAAATCTCCAGCGCCAGCTTGACGTGGAAGTCCCAGGCCTTGCCGACCAGACAGACAGCCGGAGTTTCAGCAGCGAGCACCGCCTGCAGGCCTGGATCGTTCTCGACACTGCGGCCAGGCCTGCGTGTCATGCCGAACGCCGTGAAGGTCGCCCGTTTGAGCTGAGGCGCACTGCCGAAGAAGGCATCATCGGTCGGATTGGCGCCGGGCCAGCCACCTTCGACGTAATCGACGCCCAGGGCATCAAGCGCATGGGCTATCTCGGCTTTCTCTGCGGCGGAGAAGTCGACCCCCTGCGTCTGTGCCCCGTCGCGTAGGGTCGTGTCGAAGAGATAGATGCGATCGGACATTACTGACGTTTCCAGCTGGTACCTTCGGGGCCATCCATCAATTCGATGCCGCGGGCCTTGAGATCATCGCGAATCTGATCGGCCGCCGCGAAATTCCGGGCCTTGCGCGCGTCAATCCGTTGCTGGATGAGACCCTCGATCTCGTCGGCCTCATCATCATACCCGCTCTGGAACCAGTCCCTGGAGGAAGCCTGCAACAACCCCAACACGGCGCCCGCGCCACGCAGCGCAGCACCCGCACCGGCCTCGCCACGAAACACGCCGTCGGCCAGTGCGTGCATGGCCGAAATCGCAAGCGGCGTGTTGAGATCGTCATTCAGGGCAGCCAGCACTTCGGAAGGTACTTCGCCGGGCGCGGGGTCCTTGGCCTGCCCCAGGGCGTTGTAGAACCGGTCGAGCGAGGCCTTGGCCTGTTTGAGCAGATCAAAGGTGAAATCGAGCGGCTGGCGGTACTGCGCGGTCAGCAGGGCAAAACGCAGCGCCTCTCCCGGCCAGTCGGCCAGCAGGTCGCGCACCGTGTGGAAGTTGCCCAGCGACTTCGACATCTTCTCGCCATCGACCGAAAGATAGCCGTTGTGCATCCACATGCGCGCGAATCCGCTCTCGGGATCTGCGGCACAGGTCTGGGCGACCTCGTTCTCGTGATGGGGAAAGATCAGATCGCGACCACCGCCATGGATGTCGAATTCAGAACCCAGATGTTTGTGGCTCATGGCCGAGCATTCCAGATGCCAGCCCGGACGCCCGAACCCCCAGGGGCTTTCCCAGCCGGGCTGATCGTCGACCGAGGGCTTCCACAGCACAAAATCGGCCGCGTCCTTCTTATAGGGCGCAACCTCGACCCGGGCGCCCGCGACGATCTCGTCACGGTTGTTGCCCGAAAGACGGCCATAGGCGGGATAAGACGGCACATCGAACAGGACATGGCCTTCGGCAACATAGGCATGGCCGCGCTCGATCAGGGTTTCCATCAGTGCGATCATCTCGGGGATATGCCCGGTCGCACGTGGCTCGACCGTCGGCTCGAGGCAACCCAGTGCTGCGGCATCCTCGTGGAAACGCTCCGTCGTGGTCGCCGTCAGCTCGGCAATCGGGATGCCGCGTTCTTTAGCCTCAGCATTAATTTTATCTTCTATATCTGTGATATTACGTATATATCTTACGTTTCCATTACCGAACTCCAGCTGCAGGAGACGAAACAGCACGTCGAACACCACGAGCGGGCGGGCATTACCCAGATGGATCAGGTCATACACCGTGGGACCACAGACATAGAAACCCACCTTGCCGGGTTCGATCGGCTCAAGCGGTTCTTTCTGGCGTGTCAGGGTGTTGTAGGCATGGAAAGTCATGATCGGGTCTCCGGAGCAGGGAACAATGTCACCGCGCCGGCGCAAACGCACACGGCACGGTCAGGCGGTAATTCGCCCACAAGCTCCACGACATCGTTGAGACCGGTGTTCCATGCGCGGCTGTATAGACCCGTTGCCGGGACGAGGCAAACCCATCACATTGCAGCCTGCCATACAGGAAGGGTGAACATGACCGACAGTTCCATCAAAGTCGGGATTCCTTCGTGCGGCTGTCGCACTGGGTCCTGGCGGTTTCTTTCCTGGTCGCATTTGTCACGCATGAAGATGTCGGACCGGTTCACGTTTATTCAGGTTACATCGCTCTTGGAACGGCCGCGCTGCGCGTCTTGTGGGGCCTGGTCGGACCGAAACACGCGAGGTTCAGTGACTTTGTCTGCCATCCCAAAATTGCCGCAGGTTACCTGTTCGATCTGATGCTGTTTCGCGCCAAACGCTACATTGGACATTCGCCGGCCGGCGGCCTGATGGTGGTCGCTCTGCTGGCCGTCATCCTGATCTGCGGGGTGACTGGCGTCCTGATTGAAGATGCCGGCATGGAGTTTCTGGAAGGCATTCACGAGCTTTCCAGCGATCTCGGCATGTTGCTTGTCGTGCTGCATCTGGCCGGCGTCGCCCTGGCGAGTGTAGTACACCGTGAAAATCTGGTGCGCGCCATGATCAACGGTCGCAAACGATCAGATCAGCCCGACTGACCGCCAAGACGCGCCAGTACCCGTTCGCGGCCGATGATCGGCAACAGCGCCGCCAGCTCGGGCCCATGATCAAGACCGGTTAACGCCTGGCGCAAGGGCATGAAGAGTTCCCTGCCCTTGCGGCCGGTGGTTTCCTTGACCGCCTGGGTCCAGGTCTTCCAGGTCGTTGCGTCCCACGGGTCGTCGGGCAGCAGATTTGCAGCTTCGATCGCGAAGTCTGGATCGCTGATCACCGGTTCGATCGGCTCGCGGCAGATCCGCCACCATTCCAGGGCATCGGTGGCACGCTCGACATTGCCACGCACGATCTCCCAGAAACCGGCATCGAGACCGGGAAGCTGGTCGGCAACCAGTACGAACGGTGCGCCGTGCAGCCATTTGGCGTTGAGCGCGAAGACTTCATCGGGGTCGTAACGCGGCGGATTGCGAGAAATGGTCTCGAAGCTGAAACCAGCGGTCATGTCAGCCAAGGCATAAAGCGGCTCGATCGGATGCGAGGTCCCGATCCGCGCGAGATAACTCGTCAACGCCAAGGGTTCGATGCCCTGGTCGCGCAGATCGGCGATCGCGGCGCCGCCCTTGCGTTTCGATAGGCCATCGCCGGAAGCAGACGTCAGGAACGGATGGTTGGCATAGCCCGGCACGTCGCCGCCCAGGGCCCGCATCAGCTCGATCTGAACCGCGGTGTTGGCGACATGATCCTCGCCGCGCACGACCAGCGTGACGCCCATCTCCATGTCATCGACCACGGAGGCCAGCGTATAGGTCGGGATGCCGCCGGCGCGAACCAGAACTGGATCACTGACATGACCGGGCTCGAAGCTGACGGGGCCACGGATCAGGTCGTCAAAGGCCACGACCTCTTCGCCCAGACGGAAACGCCAGTGTGGTTCTCGGCCTTCGCTCTCCAGACCGGTACGCTCGGCATCGCTCAGCTTCAGGGCTGAACGGTCATAGACCGGCGGCAATCCCTTTGCGCGATGCAGGTTACGCTGTGTCTTAAGTTCCTGGGGCGTCTCGTAGCAGGGATAGAGCCTGCCGCTTGCCGCCATAGCGGCGCGGGCCGCCTCATAGCGCGAGAACCGCTCGGACTGGCGCTCTTCACGGTCCCACTCCAGGCCCAACCATGCCATGTCGGCACGGATGCCATCGGCAAAGGCATCGGTGGATCGTTCGGCATCGGTATCGTCGAGCCGCAGGATGAAGCTACCGCCCGTCTGGCGCGCCACCATCCAGTTCATCAGCGCCGCGCGGATGTTCCCGACATGCAGCCGGCCGGTCGGGCTCGGCGCAAAACGTGTGACTGCTGGAGACATCAGCTGCGGAAGCGGTTGGTGATGGGGTAACGACGGTCGCGCCCGAAGGCACGTGACGTGATCTTTACGCCGGGAGGAGCCTGACGGCGCTTGTATTCGGCGCGCAGCAGCATGCCCCAGACACGCTCGACAAGGTCGCGCTCATGGCCGCGGGCACAGATCTTCTCGAAGGTTTCTTCCTTTTCGACCAGGCCATCGAGAATGTCGTCGAGCACATCATAGGGCGGCAGACTGTCCTGATCGGTCTGGTTGTCCTTCAGTTCAGCCGTGGGCGCCTTGTCGATGATGTTCTGCGGGATCACGAGCCCCTCCCGGCCAAGCAGGCCGTCAGGATGGTGCCGGTTACGCCAGTCGGAAAGCGCATAGACTGTGACCTTGTAGACGTCCTTCAGCACGGAATAACCGCCACACATGTCGCCATAAAGGGTGGCGTAACCGACCGACATTTCCGACTTGTTGCCGGTCGAGAGCACCATGTGGCCGAACTTGTTGGATAGCGCCATCAGCGTCATGCCGCGGCTGCGCGCCTGGATGTTCTCTTCGGCTTCGTTCGGCTCGGTCCCGACAAACAGGCCATCAAGCATCGTATCGTAGGCACCGACCGCCGGTGCAATCGAAACGGAGTCATGGCGCACGCCGAGCAGATCCGAACACAGGGCCGCATCATCCAGGCTTTCCTGGCTGGTGTAGCGCGAAGGCATCATCACGCAGTGCACGCGGTCGGGCCCCAAGGCGTCGGCGGCCACGGCGGCCGAAAGCGCTGAATCAATCCCGCCTGACATGCCGATCAGCACGCCGGGGAAGCCGTTCTTGCCGACATAATCCGCAAGTCCAGTCACCATCGCCTGGTAAATCATCGCAAAGCGGCACTGCTCGGGCGCGACTTCGCCCATCTCGCAGGCCCAGCCGTCTGCCGTGCGCTGCCAGGTCGTGGTAACAACGGCTTCCGTCCATGCCGGCAACTGCGCACGCAGGTTACGTTCGGCGTCGAGCACGAAGGACGCACCATCGAACACCAGTTCGTCCTGGCCGCCGACCTGATTGACGTAGATGATCGGAAGTTCGGTTTCGGTCACCCGTGCAACCGCCTGGTTCATGCGCCGTTCGATGTTGACGATGTCATAGGGCGAACCGTTGGGCACGATCAGCAGTTCGGCGCCGCTCTCTTCCAGGCACTCGGCGACTTCGCCGGTCCACATGTCCTCGCAGATCATCACGCCCAGGCGGACATCGCGGAACGGGATCGGTCCAGGCAGCGGTCCCGGTGTGAACACCCGTTTTTCGTCGAACACGCCATAGTTCGGCAGGTCGTATTTCAGCCGGACATGGCGGGTTTCGCCACCATCGAGCAGATAGACCGCATTGAAGAGATCACCGTTGTTGCGGTGTGTCGCACCCAGCAGAACAGCAGGGCCACCATCTGCCGTTGCCGCGGCAATCCGTGCGACAGCAGCCTCGACCTGCTCCTGAAAAGCAGGGCGCAGGACCAGGTCCTCAGGCGGATAACCGTTGATCACCAGTTCCGGCGTGACCAACAGGTCAGCGCCCTGCTCTGCCGCCTGGCGGCGGGCATCGAGCACCTTGTCGGCATTGGCCTCGACCGCACCAACCGTGGGGTTGAGCTGGGCCAGGGCAATCTTGAGTGGATCGGTCATGGAACTCGTCTGCCGGGTCTGCGGCGCGGGGTGAAGATGAACACGTAGGCAGGCGCAGGATGGGTGTCAATCGTCAACGATCAGCTGTGGCGGATCATCATCGCGATCACCATGCCGCCGATGACCACCGCAACGCTGTCGATCACGAGCCCGACCGAAACCTCAATGGTCGAAAGAAAGGCGGGCCATGGAAGAACTGCGGACAGTGACCTCGATCAGGTGGTCCGACATGGCGAAAGCATGGAGCCGACAAAGGAAACACGCAATCATCGGAAGACATCACCAATTGATGTGCCCGGATTCGCCAGATACAGTGGGACACAAGCGCACGACGGAGACATCATGGCCATCCCGCAATCACGACGCCTCGACTTCACCGAGATTCCGGTGGTCGACCTTTCGAAACTGGTCGCGGGCCGGGACGACGCGGCAACCATCGATGCTCTGGGGGCCGCCTGTCGCGACATCGGCTTTGTCTACGTCAAAAACCACGGCGTTGCGCCAGAGCTGATCGACAACATGCTGGTCGCAGCCCGTGCGTTCTTTTCCCGCCCGATGGAGAAAAAGAACGAGATCGTCATGAACGAGCGGCTGCGTGGTTACCTGCCGTTGCGTTACCGGTCCTACGAAGGCGAGGCCAATGCGGCGACCAGCAACCAGGAAGGTTTCTGGATGGGCATCGACCGCCCCCTCAATCCTGCCAACAGACTGGACGGTCCCAACATGTGGCCGGACGACGACGATAGGTTGTGCGACGCCATGGAAGCCTATTACGCGGCGGCCTCTGATCTGGCCGGCGTCGTGCAGCGTGCCTTTTCGCTGGCCCTGGGCCAGGAACCCGATTTCTTCGCGCGACTGTTTAATCCGGAGCAATCGCTGCTGAAGATCAATCACTACCCGCCCCAGGACAATCCCACCACGGTCAGCGACATCGGTGTTGTGCCCCATTCCGATGAAGGCGGCTTTACGGTCCTCTGGCAGGACGAAAACGGCGGTCTCGAAATCGAAAGCAAAAGCGGCGAATGGGTCGAAGCCCCGCCCCTGCCCGGCACCTTCATCATCAACCTGGGCACTGCGATGCAGATCTGGACAAACGGTGAGTTCTCATCGACCCCGCATCGGGTCATCAATCGATCAGGAGCGGGCCGCTATTCGATTCCATTCTTCGCGTATCCGCGTTGGGATGCGCCCATCAAACCCCTGATCGGCGACACAGATGACGATGCGGACGCCGAGATCTGCGAAGTCTACCAGCTCAGGAACTGGCGCAGCATCTTCCCGCTTACCTACCCGCCGGAGTAGTTCGGATACAACTGAGCCAGCCATTACCAACAGGATGACAATTCCCGTTGTCAGGAAATGACAAAACCCACGTCGCCATGACGACAGGCGGCGCTTATTCGATTGCGACTAGGGGCGCCAAGGACGTGATCGATGGCGCCTGGCCGCTCGTCATGGACGCGATCGGGCGTATCCCTGACCGGCCGGGCAGCGCCTTTACCCTGACCGACATTGGGACGGCCGATGGCGGCACGTCCCTTGAGATGATCGGCGATGCGATCGCAGCCATCCGCGGGCGTTTCCCGGAGCGCGACATCCAGATCGTCTACACCGACCAGCCGCGCAACGATTACAACGCGATCTTCCGCATGGTTCACGGCCTCACCGGTCAGGCGAGTTATCTCGAACGCTTCGACAGGGTGCAGGTTCTGGCCTCGGCCACATCGTTCTATGACCCGATCCTGCCGCGGGGCACGCTTGATCTCGGGTTTTCGGCGACAGCGATGCACTGGTTGTCGCGCAAACCCTGTGACATCCCCGATCACGTCCAGGCGGTCGGTGCTTCGGGCGCCAGCCTGTCTGAGTTCCAGCAACAGGCGGCACGGGACTGGGAAGCGATCCTGCTGCGCCGCGCCGCCGAGCTGGCACCCGGCGGCCGTCTCGTGCTGGTGAACTTCGGGGTCGACGACGAAGGCCGTTATCTCGGCAACACCGGCGGGATCAACATGTTCGACACGTTCGATGCGATCTGGCGCGGGTTCGTGGCCGACGGCACGATCAGCCAGGCCGAATACGCCGCGATGACCTTGCCGCAGTACTACAAGAACGTGCAGGAGTTCCGCGCACCACTGGATGATCGCGGTAATCCCGTCAGCAAGGTCGGTCTCAGTGTCGAACACTGCGAAACCCGCGTTGTGCCCTGCCCCTTTGCCGCCGAGTTCAAAAACCATGGCGATGCCGCACGGTTTGCCCGCGACTATGTCCCGACCCTGCGTTCGTGGAGTGCCGCAACCTTCCGTGCCGCACTGGACAACAGCCGGCCCGACGCCGAACGGGATGCGATCATCGAGAACTTCTACGGCACCTACGAGACCATGGTACGCGAGGCACCCGAAGGCCATGCCATGGATTACGTCCATGTCTACCTGACGATCGCCAGGGAGAGCTGAGCCGCGCCTGATCCGACTTGCACCGCGGCCCGGTTTCGTTGAACCTCACGTGCAGCGGCCTGACGGAGCAAGCGATGTCACAGCAACAACCCGGCATATCGGTTCAAGACCTGATCGATCTCGAGCGTTACCCGCTCGACCAACCGGACTCGCCGGAACTCGCCGCCGTGATCGCCGGGGCCCTGGAAACCCTCGATGACACCGGGGTCTGTCTGCTTCCGGGTTTCGTTCGCGACGACGCCCTGCCCTTGCTGGTTGAGGAATCCCGATCCCTGACGGGCACGACCCACCGCCAGGATCACGAAGAAATTGCCTATGGTCACTATCGCAAAAGGCTCGATGAGTTTCC
>JABIUG010000072.1 GCA_018700655.1 Rhodospirillaceae bacterium
AGGCCTACTCTGTTTTGTGCTCAACAATTCGCGACGGCGTGCTGTCACTGGCCGATTGTTTGATCTTGATGGTGCGGCTGCGCACATCCGACACGGGCCGTTCCAGATCAACATTCAACAGACCGCTTTCGAGAACGGCATCGACCACTTCAATGCCTTCAGCCAGAACAAAGGTTTTCACGAACTGGCGTGCGGCGATGCCCCGATGAAAGAACACACGACCGTCTGCGTCGTCGACCTGCTTGCCACGAAGGACGAGCTGGTTGTCTTCGACCGTGACCGAAAGGTCATCCATCGTGAAGCCTGCAACGGCAAGCGTGATCCGGAGACCCTGTTCGCTGGTCTGTTCGATGTTGTAGGGCGGATAACCGTCGTTGGACGCCTTGGCGACCCGATCGAGCATGCGTTCCACATGATCGAACCCCAACAGCAACGGACTGTCGAACGCAGACATACGTGTCATGTCATCACTCCTCGGTTGAGCGAGCAGACGTTTTCGGCGGCACTGCATGGTTCACACCCCAATGGGGCTGCTCTCGCATACGGGATACCGTACCGGCCCGAAAGGCGCCGGTTTCAAGAATATTGGGAGATTGCGCCAGATTTTCAAGGACTTGGCAGTGCCCGTCAGGGCTGCAGGTGCTCTGCAAGAAACGTCCGCAGGCGATCCCTCGCCAGATCAGCGGCATCACTGTCGCCGCCTGCCTCGGCTGCGTTGCGGCCGCATGAGGTCAAAACATCGGCCAGGTTTTCGCCGGAAACAGCCTGCCCGGTGGAGGTCTCCAGAAAATCCCCTCCGGGTTGCTCCACAATCAGGCAATCGCCCGGAAGCATCCCTGAGACCGGCAACCACCCGATTGCCGACAACGCGGGATGATCGAACGCATGGCGCGCGCCCTCGTAGATCACCAGTTCTATGTTCGGGTCAGGGTCGACCGCCGTGATTTCGTCAACGAACTGCTGACACAGCACAACGGGGGTGACCGTGTCGCTGCTCCCGGCCTGTATCAGGATGGGTGCCCCCGTGGTCACAGGATCGCGTAAACGCAATCCGCACCACGGGTAATGTGCGACATGGGCAGCAAAAGGCACCCCACCCGCCGCACTGCGGACACGCTCGAGCGAGGCGTAAAAAGCAGCAATCCCACCTTTTGAGAACCCGACCACGGCAATCCTTTCGGGATCGATACGGGGATCGGCGGCCAGAACATCGCGTGCCGCAAAGGCGTCTAGAACCATGGCCACCTCGCTGACCTCGGTCTGGTCCTGAACGGTCCGAAAGGCTCCCCTGGGCAGGAAACTGTCGACTGCGAGAACGGCGAAACCATCGGACAAAAGCAGATCCGCATAGGCCCAGTCGATTGCACCCTGCCCCGAGGCACTGTGCAAAAGAACCACGGCTGGCCAGGGCGGCGGGCCGGATGGAACCATCAGGCGGCTATTGACCGTGACAGCCGGCATAGCGGCTCCGGTCAACAGATCGTCGATGAACTTGGGCGTAGCGCTGTCGAACGCAACCGTCTCGCCTTCGGGCGCCGCCAGCGAACAGGCCGCCACCAGCGTAGCGACAAGCAGGACTGCCAGCCGCTGGATCAGGCGCAAAGAGCTTCCGCGTGATGCGCGAAATGTTCCGCCATGAAACTCTGAACGAACCAGTAGCTGTGATCGTAACCCTCACGTATGTTGAGCGTCAGCGGCTGGCCTGCCGCATCACAGGTCGCCTGCAGCTTTTCAGGGAGGAGATTGGGCAGGAATTCGTCGACGGTACCCTGGTCGACCAGGATCAGCGGGCAGCGATGGCCGCCCTCTATCAGGTCAACGACGTCGTAGCGACGCCATGCCTCGTGGTCTTCGCCCAGATATCCGGTCAAGGCATTGACGCCGGGCTCGCAACCCATCAACGAGTTCATCGGTGCGAAAGCAGAAACCGAAGCAAACATTCCGGGATTCTTCAGGGCCAGGGACAAGGCACCATGACCACCCATCGAATGTCCGAAGATCCCCACCCGGCTCATGTCGGCGGCAAAGGCGCCTTCGATGACACCGGGAAGCTCCCCGGTAATGTAGGATTCCATTCGATAGTGCCGCGACCAGGGCTCGACTGTGGCGTCCAGATAAAACCCCGCGCCGGTGCCGAATGCCCAGTCGTCGTCTTCACCTTCGATACCGCTGTCACGCGGGCTGGTGTCGGGTGCGACGACCAGAAAACCATATTCGGCCGCCAGCCTTTGCGCGCCCGCCTTGATCGTGAAGTTCTCTTCCGTGCAGGTCAGACCCGAGAGATAGATCAGCACCGGCACCTTGCCGTGCTCTGCAGCCGGGGGACTGTAGACGGCAAAGCGCATCGGCAGGCCGATCGCCGAGGAGTCGTGGCTGTAGATTCCCTGAACGCCGCCAAAGCAGCGGTTCAGCGAAATTGTCTCGAGATTACTCACGGTTAGAAAACCACCACGCTACGAATCGACTCACCGGCATGCATCAGGTCGAAACCCTTGTTGATGTCTTCCAGCGGCATCGTGTGGGTGATCAAGTCATCGATGTTGATCTTGCCGTCCATGTACCAGTCGACAATTCTGGGCACATCGGTCCGGCCCTTGGCGCCGCCGAAGGCCGTGCCGCGCCATGAACGGCCGGTAACGAGCTGGAACGGGCGTGTCGAGATTTCGGCGCCGGCGGGTGCGACCCCGATAATGATCGATTCGCCCCAACCCTTGTGAGCACATTCCAGCGCCTGACGCATGGTCGTGACATTGCCGATACATTCGAAGCTGTAATCGGCGCCACCCTTGGTCAGTTCAACCAGATGGCCGACGACGTCACCATCGACATCCCTGGGGTTCACGAAATGGGTCATGCCGAATTTCTTGGCCATTTCCTCACGGGCCGGATTGAGATCCACACCCACGATCATGTCCGCTCCGGCCATGCGCAGGCCCTGAAGCACGTTGAGGCCAATGCCGCCCAGACCGAAGACAACGCAGTTTGCGCCAGGCTCCACCTTGGCCGTGTTGATCACGGCACCAATGCCTGTTGTGACACCGCAGCCGATGTAGCAAATCTTGTCGAACGGGGCGTCTTCGCGAACCTTGGCGAGCGCGATCTCGGGAACCACGGTGTGGTTCGCGAAGGTCGAGGTCCCCATG
>JABIUG010000007.1 GCA_018700655.1 Rhodospirillaceae bacterium
ATGCCACGTTCCGAAAAGTTAACTTCGTCCTCGCCCTCGGCCACGTCCTGGAGATATTCCGGGTTGCTGGCAAAGGCATGGCCCATCAGGCCGGCATCACGAACGAAGCAGATACCGGCTTCATAGGGCTGGAAGAGCCATTTATGCGGGTCGATTACGACCGAATCAGCCCGCTCCATGCCGGCCATCAGCCGCTGACCCTCCTGGGACAGGGTGCCGGCGCCGCCATAGGCGCCGTCGACATGGACCCACAGGTCCTGTTCGGCGGCGAGATCGGCGATGGCGTTGAGGTCATCGACCGAACCGGTATTGGTCGTGCCCGCATTGGCGACGATGGCAAACGGCCGTTTCCCGGCAACCCTGTCGCTATTGATTGCCGCGCGAAGGACGGTGAGGTCCATGCTGAATTCGCTGTCGACCGGAATGGCGTGGAGTTGTTCGGGCTGGAACCCGAGAATACGCAGGCCACGGGCAACGCAGCTATGGGTCTGGTCGGTGCAGTAGATCACCGCACCGTTCATGTCGCCTGCCAGTCTGGCGTCACGTGCGACGGCAAGGCCGATCATGTTTGCAACCGAACCGCCGCTGGTGAAGACGCCATCGGCTTGATTCTGCAAGCCGCACAGTTCCTTGACCCATTCCAGGGTCGTCAGCTCAAGCTCGACCGGTCCGGGCGTTTCGCGCCAAAGGCTGGCCGCGGTGTTGTAGCCCGACGTCATGATGTCGGCGAGAGCGGCTACCGGGTTGGAGGGGCCGGGAACAAACGCCAGAAACCTTGGATGAGCGATCTGGCCCATGCTTTCGAAGACATCGTGCTGCGCCTTTTCCAGCGCAGTCTCCCAGCTTCCTGCCGCTTCGGGCAGGGGTTCACGCAGGCGCGGCCGAATGTCGGCGACTTCCAGGTCGACAGCAGCGGGTTTGTCCGACATGTGGGCCCAGTGATCGACGACCATGTCGACCATGCGGTAGCCCAGCCGGCGCATTTCCTCGGGTTCGAGGTCAAGCAGAGCAGGATCATGTGTCATGGGAGCCGAGGTATCGCGCCAAGGCCGCCAATTCAAAGGAATTGTTGCCTCGTTGAGACCGGAACGATCGATCAGGCTTGCGGGGAAGGCTTAACGGTCGGCCTCCCGCGCTGCTTGGCGACGCTGGACCGCCTCGACTCTGGGGCCATAGACCATCACATGCCCCCGTTCACTCGAGACACAGTCGGGTCTTTCGTCATAGGTCAGGATGGCCGAGATGCGCGATGTCTTGCCTTCGACCGGTGTCACGGCATGGAGGGCGTCATGGCCGTGGAACAGCGTCAACGTGCCGTCAGCACGGTCTGTTCGATGGATCATCGTGGTATCGCCATCGAACAGCCTCGCCATGGGCTCGAAGAAGGTTTCCTCGTGGTTGCGCATGTCGGGCACGAAGACAAACTCGCCGCCCGCTTCGCTCGCCTGCAGCAACAGGGTGACGGTCATATCGTTGACATCGAAATGCCAGGGCAGGCCGTTGCCGTTTTCGTGCGCGATCAGGTTGAGAGCCTGATAGGCGTCTGCCATGCGGTAGAGCACCTCGCAGCCCTCGACAGCAGCAACGAAATCGGTGAGCGGCTGCCATTCGTAAATCCGGCGTATCAGGGTTGTGCCGATCTGATCGCTCGCGACCTGCAGGGAGTTTTCACGGAAAATCCTGCGCGCAGGATGTCCTTGCGGCCTGTTGGGATCACCGTGGTTGAACAATGCTGTACGCAGATGCGACTTGCGGTATCCGTTGGCCAGCAGACCCTGCGCCTCGTGGACCAGAGCCGGGAGAGCATCCGGCCGAATGAAACCGGGAAGATTCGCGCAACCGCCCTCTTCGTGCATGGCACGGCAGACCTCGACCAGTTCGTTCCAGCCATCGCTGCCGGGCCTGTCGAGCGGGTAATGTTCGAGATCAAGGAGTTCGTCGATCTGCATCATCGCCCTTGCGCCATGTCTCGTGCCTTGAAGATCGCTTCGACCCTGGGGCCGTAGATCGCGGTGTTGCGTTCGCGCCCGGCCCTGCAGTCGGGTTGTTCGTCATAGGTCATGATCGCCGTGACGCGTGGTGTGTCGCCTTCTACTGC
>JABIUG010000073.1 GCA_018700655.1 Rhodospirillaceae bacterium
CAGATCTTCGGGCGCATCAGGGCGCCCGGCAAAATCGATCCAGGCCAGCAGGTCCATGGTACGGGCCAGATCGGTCCAGTCTTCGGGCAGGGTCGGGTCGACTTCGCGGTAGCCCTGTTCCAGGCCCGTCATGAAGTCAGGATCGTCGCCGCCCGGCGGGCGGATCAGATTGCCGAAATCAAGCAGGGGCGTGGCTGCCATGGCAAACTCCCAATCGAGTACGGCGGTGACCTTGAGGCCCTCGCCTGCTCCTGCAATCAGGATGTTCGAAAAGCCGAAGTCGCCATGGGCCAGAGACGCCGAGTCGGGCCAGGCGTCGAGCGCACCGGCATGCGCGGCAACATGGCCACGCAGGGTCGAACACCGTGCCGTGCCCAGCCGGTCTGTAACATCAGGTTGTTCCAACAGCATATCAACGACATCGAGCAGGCCCGCACTGCCTCCTGACAGAGGTGTGGCGACCTCCAGTGCGTCATTGAAGAAACCCGATTGATCGAACCTGTGGGCATGCACGGCCGCCAGGATGCGGCCAAGTTCGAGACCCAGGGCCAACCGTTCGCTGCGATCGAGTGCGGAGAAGCGCTGTTCGATCCTGTCGCCTTCTACCCGGTACATCAGGACGTAGGGCACGTGCAGAACGCCCGAATCCTCGCCATGGACGATGATCTCGGGCACCGGAACCTTGCCCCACAACCGGGAGATCACAGCAACTTCCTTTTCCCGCTGTGTCGGGTCGCGCTGATAGATGCGCAGGACCATGTCGTCGCCATGGGGCCGGCGCAGGAGCAGGTTCGTGTTGGCACGTCCGCCCCCCAGGGTCTCGAACCCGGCGAGCCGCTCGCCCTTCAACAGGGTGTCGAGAAATCGATCGAGCTCGTCGAAGGTCCGCGCAAAAGGTTCAACCGCACGCGACCACGGCCTTTCGTCCGGGTCGTGATCGGTCACCACCGCCGCTCAGTCGTCGCCCGGCGCCGTGCGGGCCTTGAGCAGGCGGACAAGATTTTCGTCACGCCAGGTTTCCATCTCGTCCATCGAAAGATCGCCGTAACGCGTCTCGACAGAAGCAAGCGCGGCGGCATGGCTTTCGTCATTGCCACCCCAACCCCAGATTTCAATCGCGTGGGCGAGCCCGCCACGCCCCCCGGCGAGATGGTTGGTCGTGAGCGGACCAAGGAAGGGCCAGCGCAGTCCCGGCCCCTCGGTCACGGAGAGATCAATGTCCTCCCAGGTGCAGACACCGGCCTCGACCAGCTGCGTTGCCTCCTGATTGAGCACCATCTGGAAACGGTTGGCGATGTATCCCTCGATCTCCTTCTTGAGCACCACCGAGCGCTTGCCGACGCTCTCGTAAAAGGCTGCAGTCCACGCCGTGACCTCGGGATCGGTCTTCTCGCCCGCCACCACCTCGACCAGGGTACAGAGATAGACTGGTGCGAAAGGATGGCCGATCACGACCCGCTCGGGCCGGGAGCACTTCGATTGCAGATGGGTTGGCAGGTAGGACGAAGACGAGCTCGACAGTATCGTGTCGGGCCGCGCATGGGCGTCCATCTCGGCAAACACCTTGATCTTGAGCGCCTCGTCCTCGGGCGCGCTTTCCTGAACGAACTCGGCGTCCGACAGGGCTTCGGCGACCGTCGTTGTAAAGCGGAAGCGAGCCCTGTCAGCGCCGGACGCAAGTCCGAGATTCTCGAGATGCGGCCAGGCCCGATCAATGACAGACCGTGCGCGGCGTTCGGCATCGGGTGCGGGATCGGTCAGGACCACGTCCTTGCCGGCGGCGAGATAGGCTGCAGCCCATCCTGATCCAATCGTGCCGCCCCCGACGCAGGCGACGGTCTGAACAGCTTCGGGGGTTGGACGTGTCATGGTCTCAAGCCTTCTTCGGAGGAGCCTTCAGGCCCTCGAGCATGACCATCAGGTTCTCGTCGCGCCAGCGTTCCAGCTCGTCCATCGAAAGATGGCCGTACATGTCATCGACTGCGGCGATTAGTTGATCCTTGGCTTCGTCGTCACGCTTCCAGCCGAAGTGATCGATCATGTGGCGCACGCCACCCTTGCCGCCACCCAGGTGATAGCAGGTCACCGGCCCGGCAAAGGCCCAGCGCAGACCCGGGCCATAAGCCACGGAGGTATCGATATCCTGATAGTCGCAAACGCCCTGCGCCACGAGACTGGCGGCCTCCTCGAACACAACATGCTGCAGGCGGTTCGAGACGTAGGCCATGACCTCCTTTTTCAGCTTCATCGCCTTGCGGCCCGTCGCTTCGTAGAAATCGAAAGCCCAGTCGATCGCTTCCTGATCGGTCGCCTCGCCGCCTACAACCTCGACCAGAGGAATCAGATAACTCGGTGCAAAGGGGTGGCCGATCACGACCCGTTCGGGGTGATTGCACTGGGACTGAAGACGGCTCGGCAGGAAGGCAGAGGACGAGCTCGCCAGCACGATATCGGCAGGTGCTGCGGCATCCATCTGTTTGAAGAGATCGATCTTGAGATCTTCACGGTCGGGCGCGCTCTCCTGAACGAAGTGGGCATCGCCCACCGCCTCCGCGACGTTCGCGGCAAAACTGAAGCGGTCGCGGCTGGCGCCCTCTGCGAGACCAAGGCGCTCCAAATAGGGCCAGGCCTGATCGATGATGACGCGTGCCTTGGCTTCGGCATCGGGGCCGGGGTCGCTCATCACGACATCCTTGCCCGCGGCCAGGTAACCGGCCGCCCAGCCGGCGCCGATATAACCGCCGCCAACACAGGCCACACGGTCCACCTTGTCTGGTGCTGGTCTCGTCATGTCACAACTCCCCTTGTGTTCAAGCCGCGCCTCAGCGCAGCAGATATCCATTGATGTAGTCGGCTACACCGTCTTCCAGGCTGGTGAAGTCACGATCGTAGCCTGCCTGGCGCAAGCGCATCATTTCAGCCTGTGTGAAGTATTGATAGCGGCCCTTGAGTTCTTCGGGCATTTCAAAAAATTCGATTTCGGGCTCACGCCCCAGCGCGGCAAACATGGCATGCGCCAGATCGAGCCATGTGCGCGCCTGGCCGGTGCCAAGATTGAAAAAACCGTTCACCCCGGGGTTATCGAGCAGCCAGCAGACAACCTCGGCACAATCGCGGACATGGATGAAATCGCGCATCTGGCCGCCATCGCCGTAGTCGTCACGATCGGAACGAAACAGGCGCATCGCCTGACCAGACTGAAGTGCCGGGAAGGTCTTTGCGATCACGCTGCGCATGTCGCCCTTGTGGCCTTCCTGGGGGCCATAGACGTTGAAGAAACGCAGGCCCGCCCATTGTGGCGGGGCGGCAAGCCCGGCGTCGCGCTGGCGTGCGACGAGACGATCAAACAACAGCTTGCTCGCACCATAGGGCGTGATCGCACGCAGTTGTGCCATCGCCTCCTGGGAGGGGTCATCATCAAAGCCCAGCGAACCGTCGCCATAGACCTGGGCCGAAGATGCATAAATCAGAGGCACGTCATGGGCCGCGCACCAGTCCCAGAGTTCGAGCGAGAGCCAGACATTGGTGCGCAGGATGAGATCGGCATCGGTTTCCGTCGTCGCCGAAATCGCGCCCATATGGACGACCGCGTCGATATCGTCGCGCCCCTGTAACCAGGGCATCAGGTCGTCGGCCTCGATCTGGTGGGCAATCTCACGGCCGGCGATGTTGCCGGCCCGGCTGTCGTCGAAATGCCGGTCGCAGACCGCAAGCTTTGCACCCCTCGTTGCCAGCGCAGCGACAATGTTGGAACCGATAAACCCCGTACCGCCGGTCACCAGAATCAAAATGCAGGCTCCTCGACATGGCCAAGCTCGATTTCGATCGCGCCGCACAGCATCTGGCCCAGCGTGATGTGCATCTCCTGGATACGCGCCGTGATGACGCTGGGCACGATCAACAATGGATCGGCGAGGCCCGGCAGGCCGCCGCCGTCGCGCCCGCTCAGGGCGGTCGCGGCCATACCCATAGCGCGCGCCTTCTCGAGACCGAGAAGAACGTTGGGGCTTTTGCCCGAAGTCGTGATGCCGACCGCGACATCGCCGGGTTTTCCCAGAGCCTCGATCTGACGAGCGAAAAGCTGATCGAAGCCAAGATCGTTGCCCACGGCGGTCAACAGCGATGTGTCGGTGGTCAGGGCAATCGCGGCGATGGCCGGGCGGTCGGTGACGTAACGTACCGCCAGTTCTGTCGCGATATGCTGGGAATCGCCGGCGCTGCCGCCATTTCCGAAGAACAGTATCTTGCCGCCCTGACGCAGACTGGCGACACAAACCTCAACCAGAGCGGCGAACGGTTCCTGGAGCGCGTCACGTGTGGCGCGCACGACCGCTTCGTGCTGGTCGAATTCATTGTCGAAGAATCGGGAGAGGTCCATGGGCGCTCCGGCTGCGATGCACGGGCATAACGCCGCACAGGGGTCAGTTCAAGCGCTGCTCAGGAAAGCCAGGTGTCCGGTGGCCTCGGCCAGCCCCTTGATCCGTTCGACGCGAAACCCGTCGCG
>JABIUG010000074.1 GCA_018700655.1 Rhodospirillaceae bacterium
ATCCTCACCTGGCCACCGCCTTTGCACACAACAATTGCTGATCTGATCTGCCTACATGTGTGCATGTACACTTAGGCCGATACAATCATGATGTCATGTACTATACACTTACCACAGTCATGTAGTCAGATCAGTAGTTGCGCAGCAGCCCCACAAGGCGGCCCTGCACCTTGACCCTGTCGGGACCGAAAATACGGGTTTCATAAGCGGCATTTGCCGGCTCCAGCGCGACCGAGTCACCCTTGCGCCGCAGCCTTTTCAGGGTCGCTTCCTGGTTATCGACCAGGGCAACAACGATCGTGCCGTTTTCGGCGTACTCGCTGCGTTCCACGACAACGGTGTCGCCGTCGAGAATACCGGCCTCAATCATGGAATCGCCCTCGATCTCAAGCGCATAACAATCCTTGGCACCTACCATGGCGGCGGGGACATTGACGCTTTGGGTCGGATCGCTCAGCGCTTCGATCGGTGTGCCCGCGGCGATCTTGCCGTGCAACACCAGATTGACCGTATTGTCGTTAACCTCGTTGGGATGCAGAGGTTCGGCATTGGCCGCTCTGGCACCCTCGATCACACTCGGCGTGGCAACCACACCCTCAACGCCGGGCGGCAGCTTGAGAACCTCGAGAGCCCGGGCCCGATGGGGAAGGCGGTGAAGAAACCCGCGCTCTTCCAGTGCCGTGATCAGACGGTGAATGCCCGATTTGGACTTCAGTCCCACGGCATCCTTCATTTCATCGAAGGACGGTGAAACCCCATCCTCGGCAAGCCTGCTGTTGATGTAGAGCAGGAGTTCCTGCTGTTTCCGTGTCAACATCTGCGCACCCCCACAAAATATGGAACAAATCACTAACGTCGACACATGTTCTAGTTAGGTTCGTGTTTCGTGTCAACCTTGTTACCGGATTGTACCCATCAGGGTTCCGTTCTGTTCCCGCAACGTACCGCTCACAGGCGAACGATGCGCACCCGTTCTCCGCTTTGGGCTGCCACGGCATGGGGCGGGCGAACGATCAGGCAGGAAGCATCGGCCAGGGTCGCAAGCATCGAGCTATCCTGTCGATCGAACGGCGTCGCAACCAGTTCACCTTCGGCATTTCGCCCCAGGGTGGCGCGCATGTAGTCCTGACGTTCGTCATTGGCGCCAATACCGCTCCCCAGCAGAGCGCTGTCTTCATCGGGAACACCGCCGTCCTGGCCCAGCATCGCGGCAATCGCCGGCCGCAGAAAGAGGTGGCCGCAGACCAGCGTGGAGACCGGGTTGCCAGGGAATCCCAGCATGGGGGTGTCACCCAGCATCCCGAAGGCCAGGGGCTTGCCCGGCCGCATGGCAATCTTCCAGAAGGCAAGATCAAGCCCTTCTTCACCCAAGACCTTGCGCACGAGGTCATGCTCGCCGACAGACATGCCGCCAGTCACCACCAGAAGATCGGCCCGCGCGGCGCCGCGGACGATTTCACGCAGCGATTCCTCGTCGTCGCGCGCGATTCCCAGCCCCTGAGGCTCTCCACCGGCCTCACGCACAATCGCGGCGAGCGCCAGTGAATTGGAACTGACGATCTGATTGGGGCCGAGCGGTTCGCCGGGCATGACGATTTCATCGCCGGTTCCAAGGATCGCAACGCGCGGCCGGCGCGTGACTTTCAGCCAAGGCACATTCATGGCCGCGATCAGGGCGATCTCGCGCGGGCCCAGCAACCTGCCGGCGGGCGGCCCTGGATCGCCCAAGGCAAAATCGAGCCCCTTGCGCCGGACAAAACGCCCTTCACCAACCGAGACCTCGACCGTCACCTTGTCGTCGTTACGCGCGGTGTTTTCCTGAATGACGATGCTGTCGGCGCCGGTGGGAAGGGGGCCGCCTGTGAAGATGCGTACGGCCTCGCCGGGCTGCAATTCAGCATCGTGAGCACCGCCTGCGGGTGCTTCGCCTGCGACGCTCAGGGTGGCGGGAACCTCCGCCACGTCGACCGCACGCACGGCGTAACCATCCATCGCCGAGACGGCCTGGGGTGGCTTGGTGACGCGGGAGAAGACGGGCTCCGCGAGAACCCGCCCAGCGGCTTCCGAAATAGCGACCTGTTCAGACGGCAGCCGAGAGAAACTCTCGAGAATTCGGCTGCGTGCCTCATCGACCGGGATCATGCGCCGCGCTCGTACGTACCGGATTTGCCGCCCGATTTATGCTCAAGGCGGATTTCGCCGATCACCATCTCACGGTCGACCGCCTTGCACATGTCATAGACGGTGAGTCCGGCGACCGACACCGCGGTCAGGGCTTCCATCTCGACACCGGTACGCCCTTTCAGCTTGCAGATCGCCCGGATTTCAACGCGTGACTGCTCGCTGTTGGCTTCAAGTTCGACCTTGACCGAGGAAAGGCTCAAGGGGTGGCATAGCGGAATGAGGTCGGGCGTACGCTTGGCCGCCATGATCCCAGCCACCCGCGCGACCGCCAGTACATCGCCCTTGGGCACATGGCCGTCGACAATCAGCGCCAGGGTTTCGGGACGCATGGTGATGAACCCTTCGGCGATCGCGACCCGCTCGGTCTCGTCCTTGGCCGAAACGTCGACCATACGAGCGTGGCCCTCGTCATCGAGATGGGTGAGGTCGCTCATGCCTGGGCCTGCATGGTTTCTCCGTTCAGAAGGGTCCGCGTCGCGGTCACGATATCGGTCTGTCGCATCAGGTGTTCGCCAACCAGAAAGCGCCTGGTATCGTTCTTTGCCATGCGCAGCAGGTCGTCATGGGTCTTCAGCCCGCTTTCGCATACGACATCGCGGTCTGCCGGTACCAGCGGCGCAAGGGCCTCGGTTGTTGCGAGGTCAACGTCCAGGGTCTTGAGATTACGGTTGTTAATACCGATCAGGCGGGCGTCCAGCATCAACGCACGGTCCAGTTCGGGCCGGTTATGGACTTCGACTAGGACATCCATGCCCAGTTCAGCGGCACTGCTGCACAGTTCGGCTGCAAGGGCGTCATCAACCGCGGCCATAATCACCAGGATACAATCGGCGCCGATCGCACGCGCTTCAACTACTTGATAAGGATCGACCATGAAGTCTTTGCGAAGACACGGTAAATTCGACTCATTACGTGCCTCGATGACATAGCTGTCATGGCCCTGGAAATAGGGCATGTCGGTCAGGACCGACAGACAGGCTGCCCCGGCATCACGATAGGCCCGCGCGATCAGGGAGGGGCTGAAATTGGGCCGGATCTCGCCGGCGCTGGGCGAAGCCTTCTTGATCTCTGCGATCAGCCCGAAACCATCATTGCTCGCCTCGGCCAATGCACGGGCAAACCCGAGTGGGGCGGGCGCTGATTTGGTGTCTCCATCCAATTGCGACAGTGAACGTGTCTGCTTGCAGGCGCTGACATGGTCACGTTTGTCGGCACAGATCCTGGCCAGAATATCGCTCACGACCGTTCAGGCCTTGCCGGAGGTAATGGCTGCCAAACGCTCCAACTTGCCCCGGGCGGCGCCACTGTCGATCGACGTTGCCGCCAGCGCGACCCCGTCCGGCAAGTCATCGACCTTGCCTGCCACGACCAGCGCGGCGGCAGCGTTGAACAAGACGGTATCGCGATAGGCACTGGCCTCACCGGCAAGGAGGTCTTGAAGGGCTTTGGCGTTTTCTTCAGGTGTGCCGCCCATGATGTCGGCAAACTTCCCGCTCTCCAGCCCGGCATCACCTGCCCGAAGGGTTCGTGTTGTGACCGCCCCGCCATCAAGCACGGCAACGGTGTTGTCATTCGACACGGTCAGTTCGTCACACCCATCACCGCTATGGACCACCCAGGCCCGTTCGGCGCCCAGTTCACCCAGAACCCGGGCGATCGGTTCGACCCAGTCCTCGGCAAAGACACCCAGAAGGTAACGTTTCACGCTGGCCGGGTTCGAAAGCGGACCCAGAAGGTTGAACATGGTGCGTGCGCCAAGCTCGACCCTGGTCGGCATCACATGGCGCATCGCGCTGTGATAACGCGGCGCGACCATGAAGCCGATACCGTTTTCGTCGATTGCACGCTGGACCAGATCATAATCGGCATCGAGATCAACGCCCGACGTTGCCAGAACATCTGCCGCTCCCGATTTGGACGAGGCTGCCCGGTTGCCGTGCTTGGCGACCGTGACGCCGCAACCGGCCACAACCAGAGCGGTTGTTGTCGAAATGTTCAGCGTTCCCTTGCCGTCGCCGCCGGTACCCACGATGTCCATGGCGCCATCGGGAGCCGACATCCGGTGCATCTTGGCGCGCATGGCCCGGGCACCGCCCGTGATCTCCGCAACGGTCTCGCCACGCACGGCGAGCGCCATCAGAAACCCACCGATTTGCGAGGGCGTCGCTTCGCCCGACATGATGATGTCAAATGCGGCATCGGCTTCGGCAGCATCAAGCGGCTCGCGCGAAGATGCCCGGATGATGAAGGGTTTCAGGCCCTGGGGTGTGTCGTTCATGCCTGACCTCTGGTTTCTGTTTCTCGAAGAAAGTTTCGCAGCATCGCATGGCCGTGCTGGGTTTCGATGCTTTCAGGATGGAACTGCACACCGTGGATCGGCAGCTCGCGATGACGCACGCCCATGATCACGCCGTCATCGGAACTGGCATTGACCTCGAGACAGTCAGGCATCGAATCCGGGGCGATGGTGAGCGAGTGATAGCGCGTGGCACGCAGAGGCGAGGGGACCTGCTCGAACACACCGGTCCCGGCATGTTTGACGTCGGAAAGTTTGCCGTGCATCGGTTTGGGCGAGCGTTCTATCCGCCCACCAAAGGCCTGGCCTATCGACTCGTGGCCAAGGCAGACCCCCAACAACGGCATCTTTTCTGCCGCACATCGCGCGACGAGTTCCAAGCATATTCCGGCACGATCGGGATCGCAGGGACCAGGAGAAATGACCACACCCTGGGGTTTCTTGGCAAACACGTCCTCGACCGTCAGGGCATCGTTGCGGTGCACCTGCGTCTCAGCGCCCAGCTCACCCAGATAGTGCCAGAGATTGTAGGTGAAGCTGTCGTAGTTATCGATCAGCACGAGCATCGTGGTGTTCCTCTAGAAGGCGCGGAGCGGCGCACAATAACGACAGGCGCGCGCGCGAACAATGCGCCATCCCGGACTTTACACGGCACGCGCCACGAGCGAAGACTGTCGCCCGATGAACCTCCGTGAGCTCTGGAAGAGCGCAGACCAGATGGCAGACACCACGACCATCCCGTTGCGCTCCACCCTGATGGCCGTGGCGACGCTGTGCTTTGCGGCGCTCGGCGGCGCCTTTATTGGTGGATTCGGCGCCTCCATGCTCGTTCCCGGGCCACCCCAGATTGTGGCGCCCGCAACGACTCAGAACACGACACAGGCGACTGTTGAGCCTGAAAACCTCGAGATGCCGCAGCCTCAACCCGAATCGATCATCTCCGATGACGCTCTCGAGCCAGTTCCAATCGAGACCTCCGACTTGCCCCTTCCAGGGCCGCCCCATCGTCCCGCGTATTTCGCCTTGCTCCTCTCGGCGAGTGTTCAATCCGAAGCGATGGTCTCCGATGACACTCTGCAACAGGTAGAGACTGAAACCGTCCAATTGCCTCTTCCGGGACCGCCCCACCGTCCTGCACACTTTGCATTGCTCCTGTCGGCGGCCGAACAGTTGTTTGTTGTCAGGGTTTTGCCGGGCCCGCCACACCGCTTGAGCGACGCAGCCCATCGATACTGGACCGAACTCGATCGCGACGCCGAGCCGTCACATGTGATCGCCGGGCCCGCCCATCGCCCGGCGGAATGGGCGTATCTGTTACCTCTGTTCACGGACCCGGCACCCACCGTTGTGCTCGAGCAAGACGCGGAAGAGGCGATCACGGCAGCCATCGAGCCGCCGGAGGTCCCGCTTGCGACACAACGCCGGGTTTCCGGCCCGGCGCACCGCCCCGCCGAATGGGCGCTTCTGATTCCGTTGTTTGGGGCGAACGATATCGAAGAAGCAGCCGGAGACGAACCAGCTGAAATCGTCAGCGCGGAACACTCTGAAGAGATCGAGCAGGATGCCGAGCTTCCGGGCTCCACAGAACCACATGAGAGCTCGAGCGTGATCGGTCCGACGCCCCACACCATGCCCGAGCTGGTGCTGCTGCTCTCCATTCTGGGGACAAAGACGCCCGAGGAAGCCGAAATCCTTCCCTCCCAGCCAACTGAAACCGGCAACCCCGCCTCTACCATTGTTGTCACCCGGACCTGGCATCTGGCATCGCTGGATCAGCCCGGCTTCGTGCCGGAACTCGCCGAGGTCGCCATTGCTCCCGTACCGGGCCAGAAGCCGGAACTTCCAGATAACGTCGCGATCATCACCAGTACCGAATACGGCCCCGAACCCGATTTGGTCGAGACCATCATTCCCATCGATCCGGCCTATGAGGGTGCGCCCCTGATCGCGATCGTGATCGACGACCTTGGCCTCAATCGCAGACGCGCGGAGCGGGTCGCGGCGTTGCCGGGGCCACTCACCATGGCGTTCATCCCCTATGGCAGCGAAGTGGCTGATCTGGCCCGGCTCGCGGCTAACGCAGGCCACGAGGTCTTCCTCCATCTGCCCATGGAGCCGACACGGGCAAGCGAAGACCCTGGGCCACATGCCTTGCTTGCCGGACTCACGCCCGAGCAACTGCGCGAACGTCTCCTGTGGAATCTCGAACGGTTCGACGGCTATGTCGGGGTGAACAACCATATGGGCAGTCTGTTGACCCAGGATGCGGCCGCCATGAATGTCGTCATGGCCGAACTCGATCAACGCGGCCTGATCTTTGTCGATTCAGTCACCTCGGCAGCATCTGTTGCCTACACGACGGCACGCGACAACGGCATTCCCACCGCCAGACGCGATGTCTTTCTCGATAATGTCGCGGATATCGATGCAATCGAAGCCCAGCTCAGGCTGCTTGAAGACGTCGCCCGTCGTCAGGGCTTCGCGATCGGCATCGGCCATCCTCATGATGCTACCGTCGAAGCACTTTCGTCCTGGTTG
>JABIUG010000075.1 GCA_018700655.1 Rhodospirillaceae bacterium
CCCCCGATAGTCGTCGACGAAGACAGCCCGCTACCGACCATCTGGGAGAATCTGACCCGTGAGCAGCACGACCCCCCCTCTCCCGACCGAGACCGACGTCCTGGTCGTCGGCGCCGGCCCCGCGGGCCTGGTTGCGGCCCATGATCTCGCCGTGGCGGGCTTCAAGGTCGATGTCTACGAGATGACCGACAAGGCCGGCGGCATGATGATCTGGGGTATCCCGGCTTTCCGCCTCCCCGTCGGCACGATTGGCGAGGACATGGACCGTTTGCAGGCACGCTGCCCCGGCCTCACGATCCACACCAATACCGCGCTGGGCCGCGACGTCACGCTCGAGGAACTCAAGGCCAAGCATGACGCCGTCTGCCTGACGATCGGCTCCTGGTGGGGCAAGAAGATGGGCATTCCAGGCGAGGATGACAGCCGGGTGATCGATGGTGTCGAGTTCCTGCGTCGCGTGAACGATGGCGAACGCCCCCAGATGCCGAAAACCGTGGTCGTGATCGGCGGCGGTGATGTCGCGATGGATGCCTGCCGTGCGGCCCTGCGTCTGCCCGGCTGCGAACATGTGAAGGTCGTCTACCGCCGTGGCCCCGACGAAATCCCAGCACGAAAGATCGAGCTGGAAGGCGCAGTCGAGGAAGGGATCGAGTTCATCTACAACACCCAGCAGGTCGAGATCATCGCCGATGGCGACGACAACCTGAAAATGCGGTGTGTTGCGACCGAAGCGGGCGAACCCGATGCTGATGGCCGGCGGCGTCCGGTCGTGGTCGCAGGCTCCGAGCACGACATCGACTGCGGCATGGTGATCGCGGCGGTCGGCCAGTTCGGCGCGGTCGAGGATGACGCGACCAACACGCTGATGGGCTCGGACCGGGTCAACACCTCATGGGAAACCATGCAGACGCAAGACCCCAAGGTCTTTGCCGCCGGTGACGGCGCCTTTGGTGGCTCGACTATTGTGATGGCGATGAGCCACGGTCAGCGCCTGGCCTATTACGTGAAGGCCTATCTTGAGGATAACAGCGATCCGGTCGACTATCGGACCCCGTGGCGCACCCGCCGTGTTCCTGTCGCCCAGGATCTCAAGTGGGAGCAGCTTGCCCTCCATCACCCCGAATTCCACGGCGTCGGCGAGAACCCGGTCGAATTTCCCGAGATTGAATCGACCTATAGCTGGGACGAGGCCCGTGACGAGGCAGCGCGCTGTTATCGTTGCGATGCCGAGACCGGTTCGGCCGATTATTCGGTCCAGAACCGCGAAGACATCTTCCTGATGGCCCGGATGGACAAATCCGACATTGCCCGCCTGGCCAAGATGCTTGCCAAACGCCTGCAGCCGCGCGCCAATCCCTTCCCGGAGGGTCGCCCGGCTACGATCGATGACCTGGTCTTCCTGCCGGCCAACCTTTCGCGTCTGGTGATCGACCCCTATCGCGAAGCCTGCAAGGTCGCGACCGATCTTGGTTTCGGGAAGATGGAAATCGATCAGCCGTTCTTTGTCACCGGGTTCGACAATGCCCCGTCCACGGTCAAGGCAGGGATTGCCCAGGGTCTTGTTGGCGCGGCTGCCGGCTATATCGGAGTCCACTTACTGGGCGATACAACGCCCTGGTTGCAGCTTGTGCTGCCCGGCCAGATTGAACCCAGTGCCGATGCCGCGGGCCTGATTCATGTCGTCGGCCCGCGCTTTGAAGCGCCTGACAACCTAAATCGTCTCCACGAGGACCAGCTTCTGGGTCTTTCGGTGACGGCCAAGGATACCTTGGAAGAATCGATCGTCTACGGCCTCGAGAACGGTCTCGATGTCTTGTTGCTGAACGGCAATGCCGCACTGGGCCGCGATTGGCCGGAACTTGCCGGCCCGCCCGACCTTTCGATGATGCGCGATGCGATCCGCATCCTGCGCCGTCTCAATCGGGAAGAGGAAATCGACCTTCTCTGGTTCGGTGGTGTGCGTTCGGGCACCGATGCGGCAAAGCTGATCGCCATGGGCGCCAAATCCATGGTTCTGGGCATGACCGTTGCGCTTGCTGCAGGTGCCGAGATCGTCGGCGACCACGAGCTTGCCTTTGCTCCGGATCTCTCGGAAGAGGAGCGAGGCCACGCCGTCGCCAACATCCTGAAGTCGGCATCGGGTGAAGCCTCGATGATGGCGCGTTGCACGGGCAAGACCAATCTGCACAACCTCGAGCCCGAGGATATGCGCGCCCTGACCCTGCCAACCGCCGAAGCAACCGATATTGTGCTGTCGGGCAAACACTAGGCTCAGGACCTATTAAATAGCTTGCCATGGTGCTGTCAGTCTAATGCGAACTTGTCTGCGATAGGCTAGGGAATGCCAGTTTCAGGCTGCAAGCTGACGCCACTCAGCCAATGTGGCCGAGCGTTTCTGCTTGAAGTCGTGGCGACGCGTGAGTTGACGCTCGAGGTTGAAGTGGTTGTGGATTGGAGCATGGATGGAGGCGAACTTTTGCAGGGTCTTCACGTCCCTGAATTTCGACATCG
>JABIUG010000076.1 GCA_018700655.1 Rhodospirillaceae bacterium
ACCCCGAGGCGTACAATACACCTGAAGGCCCCGAACTGATCGAGCAGGGCGAAGTCTTCGACCGTCCCTATGAAGAGCGCCAAAGGTTCCCCGCCGATGTCGAGGCCTGCGAAGGCATGGGGCTGATCTCCGAACACGACAAGGAGAACCTCGTGCCAAGCGACAAGGGTATCCAGATGTACAGGCGCCGACTGCGGGACCTGATCGTCGGCCTGCAGGGCGGCACCGAGCCGCCCCACGTCACGGCAACCTGGCCCAACCCGATTCCGACCTATGGTGGTGACACAATCCTGAACCTGCCGCCCAATGGCGACGACCGCGACTTGCTGCAGAAAGCCGGCATCGCCGTGATGGACATTCAGTTCGACGCCGAGAGTAAAACCGGCGCAGAGCGTGATACCCAGGTCATCGCCGCCTTGAAGATACTGGAACAGGAAGGCCTGAGCGCATGACCGTCAGGGTTCACATCAAGAACAACCATGCCCACCCTGACACCTTCCCGCCGACCCCGGAGTCGGAACCGGTGTTCACGACGACACGCGAGCGCTACGACGCCGTTCTGGCGGGTTACCCCGATCTCCTGGGCAAGCTCGATACGGTGATCGACTGGGACCTCGACAACTATGCCGACTCCATGGCTTCAGCCGAGGCACTGATGTGCTGGGACCTGCCGACCGAAAACCTGCGCGAGGTTGCGCCCAACCTGAAATGGATTCACATCATCGGCGCCGGGGTCGAGCATCTCTGCCCGATGGACTGGGTGCCCAATGACCTCGTCATCACCAACAACAAGGGCGCCCAGGCCGACAAGGCCGGAGATTTCGGCCTGATGGCGGTGATGATGTTGCATTGCCATATACCCGCGATCGCGAGCAATCAGGTAAGGAGCCACTGGCTGTCGCTCTATTCGACGCCGATCGAAGGGCGCACCGTGCTGATTGTCGGGGTCGGCAGCCTTGGCGGCGGCGCTGCCAAACAGCTCAAGAAACTGGGCATCCGCGTGCTCGGGATCAGCCGTCACGGCAATCCCCATCCCCATGTCGACGAGATGGGAACGATGGACCAGCTCAACGAATTCCTGGGCCGTGCCGATCAGGTTTTTGTCGCGACACCGATGACACCTGAAACAGAGAATCTGATGAGCCGCGAACGCCTCCTTTGCATGAAGCCGGGTGCCGGCATCATCAACATCGGCCGTGCTGCGACGATGGATTACGACGCGCTGGTCGAACTGCTGGGCACCGGTCATATCTCGGGCGCGATCCTCGATGTCTTCGACCCCGAGCCGCTGCCCGAGGACTCGCCGCTCTGGACAACACCCAATCTGATGGTGATGCCGCATATCTCGGCTGATGATGGCGACACCTATGTCGAAACGACCCTCACCATTTTCCTGAACAACATGCGCCGCTTCATTGCCGGCGAACCGCTCAACAACATCGTCAGGCCCGACCTGGGTTACTGACGTTTCAACACGGGGGCATCCGTCATGACACTTCCAGATCCACAATCCCTGCAGGAGGCACTCGCCTCGGGCGCACGTATCAAGGAAACCGGCGACTGGCTGGTTTCCGAGAATGTGAAATACATCCTGTGCTGCTGGGTAGACATGCATGGCCAGCCCAAGACCAAGCCGGTGCCGATCAGCGACTGGGAGCGCCTGTGTAAGGGCAAGGGCCCGCAGTTTGCCGTCCACTCGGTCTCGTTCGTGCCCGAACTGGGTGCCGCCGACCCCGACCAGATCATGGTGCCCGATCTCGACTCGCTGGTGATCTGCCCCTGGGACAAGACCTGCGCCTGGGTCTTTGCAGACCTGTGGTGGTCCGACAAACCCTACAACCTGTGCCCGCGCGGTGTGATGAAACGGATCGTGCGTGACTGTGCGGCCAAGGGTTATGAGGTTTATGCCGGCGTCGAGCCCGAATTCATCGCGATGCGCTGGAAGGACGGCCAGCCGGTCAAGGCGATCGACAACGATCCCCTGCCCGGGCAAGGCGTGCGCCCCCGCCGCCAGGCCTTTGGTTACGATGTCGAACAGACCGTCGATTCCATGGGTTTCCTAGGCGAGATGATGGATATCCTCGACCTCGAGCTCAAATGGGACCTGCACGACGTCGTCGCCGAGGGTGCCTACAGCCAGTTCGAGCTCGATTTCGGCTACACCGATGTTTTGCAGATGGCCGACCGCCTGGTGTTTCTGCGTATCCTGCTGAAGGAGATCGCCAAAAAACACGGCATGTTCATCACCTTCATGCCCAAGCCGACAATCGGCGACTGGCGCTCGGGCGCGCATATGAACACCTCGATGCGCCATGTCGATGCACCCGACGTCAACATCTTCGAGACCGCCGATGGCACATGGGATGAAAGCGTCTTCCATGCCGTCGGCGGCCTGTTGCAGCACGGCGGCGCCCTGACGGCGCTGGCCTGCTCGACCGTCAATTCCTACAACGGCCTGGTGCCGCGCGTCGGTGGATTCGAGGGCGGCACCGTAACCTGGGCGCCGACCCACATGACCTATGGCCACAACAACCGCTCGGCCATGCTGCGCCTGCCCCAGAGCCGTTTCTGCATCGAGAACCGTGCGGCCGACATGTGCATGAACCCCTATCTGGGCCTTGGCATCACGGCGGCCTGCCTGACCGAAGGCGTGGTCAACAAGCTCGACCCCGGCCGCCCGCTCAATCAGGACCTTTATGCGCTTTCCGAAGAAGAGGTCGCGACCTCGGGCGCCCAGCGGCTGCCGCGCCACCTGCTCGAAGCAGTCGAGACCCTGCGTGAAGACAGCTTTGTCATCTCGACCATGGGCGAGCAAATGGCCAATTCGTTCATCGCCTACAAGGTCGACGAATGGGAGCGCTACCATCAGGCCATCACCGATTGGGAGGTGCAGGAATACCTGCGGCTGTTCTGATGGCTGAAGGTCACGAGATCTTCGAACTGGGCGACGTTGTGCTGCAATCGGGCGACGTCCTGGGAAACGCCAGGCTTGCCTACAAGACCTGGGGCACGCTCAACGACGCACGCGACAATGTCGTGGTGCTGCCGACATATTACACCGGCACACATCGCAGCAACAAATGTTACTTCGGTCCCGGCCGGGCGATCGATCCCACGCGCCATTTCATCATCGGCGTCAATCTCTTCGGCAATGCCGTTTCGTCTTCACCCGACAACACCCCCGCACCACAGGACGGCCCCCGCTTTCCGAACACGACGTTCCACGACAATGTCGCGTGCCAGCACCGCCTCATCACCGAGAAGTTCGGGATCGAACGCATCGCGCTGGTGACTGGCTGGTCGATGGCGGCCTGCCAGTCGTTCCAGTGGGCCGCGCAGTTCCCCGACATGGTCGATGCGATCCTGCCGTTCTGCGGCTCGGCCAGGACATCACCGCACAACATCGTATTCCTGGAAGGTGTGCAGGCAGCGCTGTGCGCCGACGGCGACTGGAACGGCGGCGATTATCTGGCCAAACCCGTGCGTGGCCTCAAGGCCTTCGGGCGAGTCTATGCCGGCTGGGCCTTCTCCCAGGCCTGGTACCGCGAAGGCACCTTTTCCGAGCTCGGCTACGAGACCTTTGAGGACATGCTGGTCGACTGGGAAGCCGACCATGTCGACAACTGGGACCCCAACAACCTTCTCCACAAGATCTGGACCTGGCAGCAGGGCGATATCAGCAACAACGACCTCTATGGCGGTGATTTCGCCGCGGCGCTCGGCGCGATCAGGGCAAAAGCGATCGTCATGCCAGCCTCAACCGATCTCTATTTTCCGCCCGAAGACAACGCCATCGAGGTCAGTCACATGCCCAACGCAGAACTGCGCGTCTTCGACACCACCTGGGGCCACTGCGTCGCCAGCGGCAACAGCGTCCCGGCCTTCCACACCTTCTTCGATCAGGCCGTGCGGGATCTGCTGGAAGGTTAGTCAATCATTCCCGTCATGCCCCCACCTGATGGGGGCATCCATACCGTCGATCACACGGCTATCGCCCGGCCGCCCGGGTTCGGGATGGATCGCCCCATCAAGTGGGGCGATGACGGTGGTGGAAAAATCCTCAGGGCTTACCTTTGTCCCCATACGCCTGTTTCAGGCCGTCCTTGCCGAACATCTCCTCGATCGCCTGGGGGCCTGCGCGTTTGGAGAGTTCGATAAAGCGGTCGTCTTCTCCCGCGCGCCAGATCATGCGTTCGCTGTAGGCCGGCATCAGAGAGTCCTCGCGGCGGCGCTGGTAGCCGCCCCAGCTTTCATTGAGCGCGGCAACAACATCATCGGGACGGGTCCAGGCCGCCTTGTAGAGGATCAGGCCGCCGCGACCGATCAGCCAGGTCATGTTCGGCAGGGTGCCGAACGCCTTGTGGCAGGAACCGGTCATGTCATCGAGCAGGATCGGGCGTTTGATCTTCTGCTCTTTGCGGAACTGGCGCGCGTGATCGCGTTTCTGCTCCATCGAAGCAAGGGGCGGGAGATTCTCGGCCGGATGGGCCTCGCGGACATACACAAACACCGATCGCACGGACCGGTCGGCGTAGACCTCGGCGATGTCTTCCATCGCCTCGGCCGCCATCGTGCAATACGCTCAGCTGTAGCTGCCAAACTCCATCAGAACCGCGCCTGATTTCCAGAAATCCTTGAGATGAAAGGGCTCGCCGCTCTCAAGATCTTCCAGCGCAAGATCAGGCGCGATCGTTCCCACGTTCGGCGCATCAAAGAAGGTCTCGAACTTGTCGGCCTTCTCGCCGGTCGGTGGGAAGTGTTGATAGTTGTAGTCGTCCAATGTGGTTCCTCCCGATGCCACTGATCAAGTAGACCAGCCCTACCGGAAAGCGTCCACCTATAGCGTTTCGCCATCCCCCCAGATCGCGGTGACCTGGCTGGAGAAATGGCCGCCGTTGCCGTGGGAGACGGCGGTTTTGGCGCCGTCGATCTGGCGTTCGCCGCACTGGCTGCGGATTTGCTGGATGGCTTCGATCACGGTGAAGATGCCGTACATGCCGGGGTGGACGCATGAGAGCCCGCCGCCATTGGTGTTGACCGGCAGGCTGCCACCGGGCGCAATGCCGCCCTCGGCGATAAACCCTGCGGCCTCGCCCTTGGCGAAGAACCCGAGGTCTTCGAGGAACATGATCGTGTTGATCGTGAAGGCGTCGTAGAGCTCCAGCACATCCATGTCGGCGGGACCGAGTTTTGCCATCTCGAAGGCGCGCGGTCCGGTTTCGCTGGCGCAGGTCACCGTGAGGTCGGGCATCTGCGAAATCTGGCGATGCCAGTGGGCCATCGCCGCACCCAGCAGATAGACTGGTTTTTTGACGAGATCGCGCGCCCGGTCCGACCGGGTGAGGACGACGGCACCGGCACCATCGGTGACGAGACAGCAGTCACGCACCGTGAGCGGGTCGGCGACCATGCGGGCACCCAGGACATCATCGACGCTGAGCGGGCCGCGCATGAAGGCATCAGGGTTTTTGGCCGCCCATTGGCGCGCCGAAATCGCGACCGAAGCAAGCTGCTCGCGGGTCGTGCCGTATTCGTACATGTGGCGCGACGCGTTGAGCGCGTACGAGCTGATCGGGTAACGCGGACCAAAGGGCTGCTCGTAGATCAGCGGTTCGCTGGTCGAGGGCGAAAGCAGCTTGCCCGCCACCGTGCGCTGGGTGCTGCCGTAACAGATCAGCGCGGTGTCGATCAGCCCGGCATCGAGCGCCAGCGCAGCCCAGATCAGATGGGCGACCGGCGACGATCCCCCGATTTGCGTGCCCTCGGAGAGTTTCGGGCGGATGCCGAGGTATTCACCGACGTTCAGCGGCGCGAAGATGTTCTGCAGGTTGGCTGCGAACAATCCGTCGACATCACCGAAACCAAGACCAGCCTCATCCAGCGCCTGTTTCGCCGCGATCACCGTGAGATCAATCTGCGTCAATCCGGGCGCTTCGCCGATCCCAGCCAGACCGGTCCCGACCGCGGCCACCTTCCCCCGGAAACTCATGACGGATCAAACACGACGATGTCGGCGCCGTCCTGTTGGGTGATGCGTGCGGTTACGGCCATGCCGACCCTGACCGTTTCGGGCTCGACACCCTCGACCCGGCTTGGCATGCGGAACCCTTCATCAAGTTCAACCAGGCACAGATTATAGGGTGGGCCCTGTTCCGGGCGGCGGCGGATCACGGTCGTCGCATAGACCGTTCCCTTGCCCGAGACACCGACCCAATCGAGATCCTCGCCGTGGCAATGGGGGCACAAAAGCCGGGGGTAAAAGATATGGCGTTCACAGCCCTTGCAGCGCTGAACGCACAGGCGTCCGGCTGCAAGGTGTTCGGCATATCGGGCGTCAGGTCCCTCAGGGAGCGGGTGGTTCACAGAAAACTCCATCACGAATGGGAAGGAAACAGTCCATCAGGGGCTGGGCGGCCCTGGAACCATCGGGGGCATAGGACGAAATCTGTCCCTGCCAGTGGGCGGCATCGTCCAGTTCGGCAGCGAGATAACCGAACGCTGCGGTGGTGCGGGGTATCGCCGAGACCCAGCCCGTTCCCGTCATGCCATCGATTTCACTCGAGACCGGCAGGGCAATGCCATTGGGATCAAGATGGGTGCCGCTGTTGCCCAGAACGATCTGGGGCGGGCGGTCACCATCGAAGCTCAGGGCCTGTGCTTCATGAACATGGCCGGAAAGGACCATGGCGACGTTCTCTGGCAGGCTGCCATCCAGCGCGCCACGCAGGGTCTGCTGCCAGGCATCGCTGCCGTCGAAGGTCACACCGTTCGAGAGTAGGTTGGCACTCCAGAACGGACGATGGGTCAGCAACCACACCGGCCCGGAACTTTCATCGGCCAGGGCCGCTGCCTGGCGCAACAGCGGTGTGAACAAACGCTCCTGATACGCGAAGTCTGCCGCGTCCTGCCAATTCGCGGAATCGCAACCGTTGGAATTGTCGAGCACGACCATGTCGAGATCGGCGATGGAAATGGCATAGGGTTCTGTCGTCACGATGGGCGCATCGCAGATCGGCTCGCCAAAGAGCGGGGCGAGCAGCGATGAATGGGGATCGAGCAGGTAAAACCAGCCATCACCGCCACGGCTGCATAGCTCATGGTTGCCGCGCACCACGACCCAGGGCGCCAGGCTCATCAGATCTGCCGATGGCGCCATCAGATCATCGTTCCATGTCTCCCAGTCGGAAAGGTCGTGGAGCGAGACGTAACCGACATCTGCTGCAGGAACACAACCGTCATAAACACGCGGGTCATCCTTGGCGCGCCGCGACGGCGTACCGCGATAGTCATAGTCGCCGACATGAATGACAAGATCGGGTTGCTGTTCCACCGCAGCCGCAATCAATTCGGGATAAGGCCAGCCCGTGGTGCAGTTCTGGTGCGAGGGTGAGCAACCGGAATCGCCGAAAATGGCGAGATCAAGGGCACCGCCATCGTGCCCGGCCATGGTAGGTACAGAGGTGCCATCGACCGTCACGGTGGCATCAAGGGGTGCCTTGGCCTCGCAAACCGTCACCGGAAACTGATCGGCATCCGGGTTCTGACGTTTGCTGACAGGGGCATCGGCCCCGTTAACAACAAATGCCGGGCAGTCAGCCCCGGCACCATCGACCACGGCGCGGACCAGCAGCACGGTCGTGTCGTTGACGGGGTCATGGGCCACGAGGCTGTAGGACGTGACAACCCCGGCGTCGGCCCGGCCAGGCAGGATGGCGACCGAAAGCGCAAGAAACAGGCACGTAAAGACACGTTTCATGGCTCGTCCCTTCCTTCCGCCGTCATCGCCCCACTTGATGGGGCGATCCAAGCCGCGATCGAGATATCTGCACCGCCGGCAGGGTGCCATGGAGTCATCGGTATAGATGGCCCGGTCAAGCCGGGCCATGACGGGTTGTTTGGATGTGGAATGTTCATGCTCATGCAATCTCCGCCAGGCCGTTGTTCAGCACCACGGCATCACGTTCGACCACACGTGCCCGGAACGATACTTCCGTGCCATCAACCCACATCTCCGTGCGGATCGTCTCACCGGGGAACACCGGCGCGGAAAACCGGACATCGAAGCGTTTGAGTCCTGCGGGTTCATAGCCGCACAGGGTTTTCAGAACAGCGTGTCCCGCGACGCCGAAGGTGCAGAGACCGTGCAGGATCGGGCGCTCGAAGCCGGCCTCGCGCGCGACATCGGGGTCGGCATGGAGCGGATTACCGTCACCGTTCAGGCGATAGATCAGGGCCTGCTGCGGCAGGGTGGGCAGGTCGCAGACATGATCGGGCGCGCGGTCGGGCAGCTTGTGCACACTGCGAACGGGCCCCGAAGGCCCGCCGAAACCACCGTCACCGCGGGCAAAGGTCGTGCGCGTGATCGTGGCGACCGGTTCGTCCGTGGTGGCATCAAAAACTTCGCGCGTCATGTAGATCAGCGCACCACGACCCTCGCCCTTGTCGATGATCTCGTCGATGCGGCTTCGTGTGACGAAACTGCCCTGCGACGGGAGAGGCCGATGCAGTACCATGCCCTCTTCGCCATGCACGACCTTTTTCCAGTCGACACCCGTTTCGGGGTCACGCAACCAGAAATGCGACGATGCCAGGACCACGGCCATGGTCGGCAGCGCCAGCATGTCCTCCTCCCAGGTAAAACGAAGCTGGTCGTTGTCTTCCGGGTCAAAACCCAGACCCACGCCCAGGGCATAAAGCGCTGAATCCTGCCAGCGCCAGTCGAGCCCATGTTCGCCGAAATCCCAGGCCTTGAGTTTCTCGTAGTCGATTGCCATGACCTTAGTTCCTCAGGTCGACGCGGCCGTTGTCGATCACGACGGCATCGCGGGCGAGCGCACGCACACGGAAGAAAATCTGTTGGCCCTCGCGCCAGATTTCCGTGCCCAGGCGTTCGCCGGGATAAACCGGTGCGCTGAAGCGCCCGTAGAACCGCCCAATGGCATCGGGATCGTGATCACAACAGGCCGCGACAACGGCATGACAGGCGATGCCATAGGTCGCAAGGCCATGGAGGATCGGGCCGTCGAACCCGGCCTGGCGTGCGAACTCCGGATCGGCGTGGATTTTGTAGTAGTCGCCGCTCAAGCGGTAGAGCAAGGCAGCCTGGCGCGGCACCAGACGCTCGACCCTGTGATCGGGTGTACGTTCGGGCATGACCGGACGATCCAGCTTTGGCGGCAGATCACTACCGAACCCGCCGGCACCCAGCAACACGGCGGTCTGACGGCGGGTCGCCAGGGCTTCCCCGCTTGCCTGATCGACCAGCGTATCTTCGGTTACCAGAATGCCGTGGCTGCCTTCGCCCCGGTCGTAGAGGCCGACCACGCGGGTCTGGCCGCGCACCGCACCTTGGGCCGGGATCGGACGATGAATCTCCAGCGTCTCGTCGCCATGAACATTGGGGGCACCACCCAGGCCGAACGCCGGATCGGACAACCACAACAGGGGATCGCCCAGCACCGTGGCAAAACAGGGCAACACCTTCGGGCCCCATTCTTCATAGACGAACGGCAGTTCGTCGTGATCGACTGGGTCGGCGCCCAAGCCCAGCCCGAGCGCATAAAGGATCACGTCGCGCGCGGTGTAGCCGGTCGCATGGGGCGGCGTGGCATAAGCCGCGACCTTGTCTGGATCGGGCCGGATCACACCGGATCCCAGCCGAAGACGTCAGCGGAAACATCCAGCGGGTAAAGATCACTGGCAAAGGCCGGGCCCATCTGCTCGGCCAGAGCCTGGGGGGTCCAGCCGCCATCGCGATGGAGCGAGCGGATCGGCCGGGGCTGGCTCATCAGGAAGACCTCGTTGCCCCGGACACAATAGATCTGACCGGTGACCTCGGCGGCGGCATCGCTCGCCAGATAAACCACCATCGGCGCGATCTTGGCCGGGGTCAGCGACTTCAGCTTGTCGACCCGGGCCTGCTGGTCCTCGGTATCGGTCGGGATCGACCCGATCATGCGCGACCAGGCAAAGGGAGCGATGCAGTTTGAACGCACGCCGAACCGGCTCATGTCGATCGCAATACCGCGCGACAGGCCGACAATGCCCATCTTGGCTGCGGCATAATTGGCCTGTCCGACGTTGCCGATCAGCCCCGAGGTCGAGGTGAAGTGGACAAAGGAGCCCGAGCCCTGTTCACGGAAGAGGGCGGCTGCAGCCCTGCTGGTGTTGAAGCTGCCGCGCAGATGGACATCAAGCACGGCCTCGAAATCGGCATGGCTCATCTTGTGGAAGATCCCGTCACGCAGAATGCCGGCATTGTTGACGACGACATCGATCCTGCCGAAGGCATCAAGAGCCGTCGCGATCATGCGCTGTGCGCCCGCGGGATCAGCAACATTGTCACCATTGATCACCGCTTCGCCGCCTGCCGCGCGGATCGCCTCCACCGCTTCGGCAGCAGGCCCCTGATCTTCTCCGGCGCCATCAAGTGAGGCACCGAGATCGTTGACCACGACCGCAGCGCCTTCGCTGGCCATCAACAACGCGATCTCGCGCCCGATGCCGCGACCTGCGCCGGTCACCAGCGCGACCTTGCCAGCCATCATGCCGTCAGCCATCCCGAACTCCCTCAAATCAACAGTGCTACTGTTCCTTCACGGGACCATGCGGTCAATGATGAGTCGCGGGAAACACAGGAATGAAGCCATGAATGACGCACTTTATGCCCGGTTGGCCGGTCTGACGACGGCGACGGTCTCGACCCAGCT
>JABIUG010000077.1 GCA_018700655.1 Rhodospirillaceae bacterium
CTCGATCTGGCCCATCAGGTGGTGCGCGACGGTGAAGGTGCCCAGAAGTTCATCGAAATTGCTGTCACCGGTGCCAAATCGGCCCGTGCCGCGCGTTGCATCGGCCTGTCGATTGCCAATTCGCCCCTGGTCAAGACCGCGATTGCCGGTGGTGATGCGAACTGGGGCCGGATCGTCATGGCGGTGGGAAAATCGGGTGAGGCGATAGCCGAGACCAGTCTGGATATCTTCGTCGGCGGTCATGCCGTGGCGATCAACGGTGCGCCGCCCGCCGGTTACGACGAAACGCCGGTCGCCCGGCACATGGCGGGCCGTGACCTCAAGATTCACGTCGATGTCGGGGTTGGGCGCGGCAAGGCCACAGTGTGGACCTGCGACCTGACCCACGGCTACATCGAGATTAACGCGGATTATCGCAGTTAGAGCGAATCGCGCGGACGTGTGAGCCGGATAAAACGCAGAACGAAGAGCAGAGCCGTCAGACCTGAACCTGCTGCCATACCGTACCACAGGCCTTGGGCGCCCAGCTCCAGGCCATAGGCAAGTGCGACCCCGCCTGCCAGGCCAACACCCCACAGACCGATCGCCGATTGCCACATCGGGATCAGCGTGTCTTTCAGGCCACGCAGGGCATGTTCGGCGATGACCTGGAGACCGCTCGCCAGGACATAGACCGCTGCAACGCCCGACAAGGCTGACATCCAGCGATACGCCTCTGCATTGCCCTGGTTCCGGTCGCCCAGAAAGAGCCAGGCGATGCTGCGGGGTTCGACCAGGCAAAGCACGCTCGGCACCAGCAGAAGTGCGCCACCGGTGAAGATCGCAAGCTGGCCCGTATGGCGCGCCCGTGCCATGTCGCCGGCACCCAGAGCGCGCGCAACCCGCATGGTGGCGGCATCGCCTATGGCAAAGGCGATGGTTGCCGCGCCGTCGGCATATCCCTTGAGGATCCGATGGGCCGCAAGCACGGCTGCGCCGAAACCGCCCATCAACAGTGCAGTGATCGAAAACATGCTGCTTTCGATCACGGTCATGCCCGCAACCGGCAGGCCGACACGGACAATGTCGCCTCGTGCGGCCTTGTCGCGACTGAGCAGATTTCCGGCAGTCAGGCTCAGAGCGCGGTCACGCAAGAGCCAGAATCCGAGTGCTGCGACCATGATCAGGTGGACAAGGCTGGTCGCGTAGCCGGCACCGGCCACACCCAGGCCCTCGAACCCCGAAAAGCTGAACACCAGGAACCAGCTTGCCGGCGCGTTCATGATCACCGCACCCAGCGAGACGATGAAGACGGCCCGCGTGCGGTCCAGCGCGGTCGCCGTGTCGACCAGCACGCCGTAAACCATGGCCAGCGGAAAGGCCCAGGCAACCGCATGAAGATAGGCAGCCGCCAGCGGGATCAGGCCCTGATCCTGTGGCGTGAGATTGATCAGCCAGGGCAGGATCAAGGCGAATCCGACCATCACAACGGAAAGCCCCAGGGCAATACGCAGGCCTTGACCCACGATCGCGCCGACCCGGTCGTGATCGCCCGCTCCGGCAGCTTCTGCCACCAGCATGCCGACCACGGTGAGGATGCCGAGCAGGATCGAGAGCATGTCAAAGGCGATCCCGCCGGCCAACCCTACGGCGGCCAGTTCCAGCGCCCCCAACCGGCCGACAATCGCCATGTCGGTGATCGCCATGCCCATCTCTGCGAGGCTCGCACCAACCAGCGGAACACCGAGCCGAGCCAGTGCCGACAACTCGTCGCGGGTAACACCGCGACGGTCAGGCTTGGGGTTGTTGGGGCCTGTCACGAGATGAAGCAATCTACCGGGGCTGTGGGTGGAGGCCGATCTAGCATGGTGACGGGGCATGGCGCACGCCGGAAGAATCGCGTATTGGGCTTGGCCCATCGGAGCAAATCAGGCACATGCAGTATCGCTGAGCGATTGCGCACAAGCCTGCAAATCCGCTCTAACGGGGGCAATGGTGAGAGTCGAGGCGCCACAAACCATCACGACGGAACGTCTGCTGCTCGAGCCGCTCAATCCGGTTCATGCGCTGGCCCTGACGCGTTTCGCCCGCCTCTGGGAGGTGGCGCGCTACACCGCGAACATTCCCCATCCCTATCCCGCCGGCTGTGCCGAGGCGTTTACCAAGAAGGCCGTCGAGCAGCGCCGCGTCGGGGGTGGTTGGGTCTTTGCGGTGATCCCGGGCGAGGGCCTTGATGCCGTGGGTGTCGTCGACATCACCCTTTCTGACGACCGGCGTACCGGCGAGTTGGGTTATGCCCTTGCGCCCTGGGCCTGGGGCATGGGTTATGCCACCGAGGCCGCCCGGGCGCTGGTCAGGTTTGGTTTCAGTTATCTGCGTCTCGATGTGATCGAGGCCTTTGCCATGGTCGAAAACCCGGCTTCCTGCAGGGTGTTGGCCAAGACCGGCATGCGCCGGATCGGCGATCAGCTTCTGCCTGCTCCTGCCCGTGGCCGTGACATCCAGTGTGAGGC
>JABIUG010000078.1 GCA_018700655.1 Rhodospirillaceae bacterium
ATCCATGACACCCACCGCGATTTTCGGTCGCACCGCCTTCCTTGCCGCCGCACTGGTGCTTTTGCTGACGGCGGCGTCAGAAGCCAAGGCAGGTTGCGATGATCCTGCAGGCCCCGGCGTTGATTGGTCCGGGTGCGACAAATCCGGCGCGAACCTGAAGGACGCGAACCTGTTCGGCGCGACATGGACAGACGGACAGGTATGTACCGAAGGATCAATTGGGGTCTGCAACTAGTTTTAGGGCAGTGCTGGGCTGGGCCGGTTGGTTGATCCAAACGATCGCAGTTGGGGCATCGGCGAGGTGTCGACCAGAACACCGGGCGCATGCGGTTGGCCCTGTTTGAGCAAAATCAGCCGACCGAACCTTAAAACCCGTTGACCCCGAACAGGGAAAACCCTAGGAGATCAACGTGTTGGCCAGATGGCAGAGTGGTTATGCTGCGGATTGCAAATCCGCCTACATCGGTTCGATTCCGGTTCTGGCCTCCAGCTTCCCTTTTTGCCTCATGTTTGCCGCCGTGTTCGCAGCTCCCGATAGTCTGCGCAGCCGGCCTGCAGCATGTTCTGGCGCAGTTCGGTTTTCACCAGTTTGATCAGATGCTCGACTCCGTCGGTGCCTGCGGCAGCGGCGGCATAGACAAACGCGCGCCCCATCAGTACGAAATCAGTGCCACAGGCGATCAGGCGCATGACATCGAGTGCCGAACGCACGCCGCCGTCGGCGACCAGCGGATAATCGGGCCCGACGGCCTCGCGGATTTCGGGCAGGACAGCCACGGAGGTCGGTGTGGCATCAAACTGTCGCCCGCCATGGTTCGAGACTGCCACAGCATCAGCGCCGATCTGTTTGGCCCGCAGGGCCTCCTCTGGTGTCAGGATGCCCTTGACGATCAGGTTGCCCTTCCAGCGTTCCCGGATGCGTCCGAGTTTGTCGGTCGTGACACGCCCGTCGATCATGTCTGACAGGAATACGGCAGCGGCAGCAGGCGACGAACCCCCAGGCACATAACGATCCAGATTACGAAACCGCGGAATGCCTGCCTTCAGCATCTCCAGGCACCAGCGCGGACGCGTTGCCATGTCGCGCAGGGTTCCCAGATCAAAATGGGGCGGGACCGACAAACCGTTCTCGGCGTCGCGTTCGCGGCGTGTGACGGTCGGGATATCGACCGTGATGATCATGGTCTTGCAGCCGGCCGCCTCTGCGCGATCGATCATGTCGTTCTCGATTGCCGGATCGATCGTGCAATAGAGCTGGAACCAGAGCTTGTCGCCGGCAATGGCGGCAATCTCCTCAAGGCTCGACGTGGCATAACTGCTGAGACCTATGGGAAGGCCATGGCATGTTGCACCGGCCGCGACACGTTCGGCAGAACGCGGCCACATCAGGCCCGAGGGTCCGATCGGGCTGGGCGCAAACGGCAGGGGCCAGGTTTTGCCAAACAGCGACACAGAAAGATCAGGTTCAAAGGTTTCATCCAGCATGTAGTGCGGTGTGATCTCGACTGCATCCAGCGCCCTGCGGTTTGCAGCCAGGCAGGCCTCGTGACCAATGCCGCCCTGCAGGTATTCGAACGCAAAGCGGGGAATTCGCCTGGCCGCAGCCCGTTCCATCGCGCTGATCGACGCGAGCCGCCTGTTGAGGCCGCTCATGCGTTGCGTTCACCGCGGATGATGTCGGAAGCCTTCTCGCCGATCATGATCGCGGGCGCATGGGTGTTGCCGTTGGAAACAAACGGCATGATGGAATTATCCGCGACGCGCAGACCATCCAGCCCCCTCACCTTCAGGTCCGGACCGACAACCGTGTCTGGATGATCTGGCGCACCCATCCGGCAGGTACCGGCGATGTGGTGGCTGATGTTGGCGGTTTTGCGGATCCAGGCATCGATCGCGTCATCGCTCTGGGTTTCGGTCCCCGGATACAACTCACGCCCGCGCCAGGCGTCGAACGCCGGCTGGGCGGCGATCTCGCGCATGATGCGGGTCGATTTGCGGAAGGCGACAAGGTCGCGCTCGTCTGTCAGGAAATTGAAACGCAGGACCGGGCGGTCCGATGGCTCGGCCGAACGCAGGGTGACCGCCCCCCTGCTCCTCACGCCGACCAGTTCGAGATAGATATCAAAGCCGTGGATTTCGCCATCGCCGTAGCCGGCGTCGAGAACCAGTGGCGTGAAGGTGATCTGGGCATCGGCATAGGGAAGTGCCGGATCGGTCTTGAACCACAGGCCGGCGTCCATGTGGTTGGTCGCGGCCATGCCCGTGCGTTTCAGCAGCCATTCGACACCTGCGACCCACTTCCTCGGTGGCTTCGTCCAGGGCAGCAGGCTGACTGGCTGTGTTGTTTCGTGGCCGACGCGGATTGCCGGGTGGGTGTGAAGATTCTTGCCCACGCCGGGCAGTTCGTGACGCAGCGCGATACCGTGGGGGACGATCTGTTCAGGATCGCCGATGCCCGAGAGCATCAGCAGTTGGGCCGACGCAATCGTGCCGCAACACAGCAAGACCTCGCGCGCCGGCGACACCATGTGTTGGCCGCCGCCGTCGCGATAGACGACACCGCTGGCGCGGCCATCCTCGACCAGAATTTTCACC
>JABIUG010000079.1 GCA_018700655.1 Rhodospirillaceae bacterium
AACCAATTTGGTTCCACCTGGACGCGATCCGATCTAGGTTCCGCGCCATGAACAACGGCTCTCTTGCGCCCTATGCCTGCGATCCCGGTCAAAGCCGTGGGCGGCGCTTTCCCGAACCCGAAAGCAGCAGCCGGTCGCTCTTTCAACGCGATCGCGACCGCATAGTGCACTGCAGGGCGTTTCGCCGCCTGATGCACAAAACCCAGGTATTTATCGCGACCGAGGGCGATCATTATCGCACAAGGCTGACCCACAGCCTCGAAGTCGCCCAGATCGGCCGTTCGGTCGCTCGCTCTCTGAGCCTCAATGAGGACCTCGCCGAGGCTGTCTCGCTGGCCCATGATCTGGGCCACACTCCATTCGGTCATGCCGGAGAAGATGTGCTCGATGAAGTCATGGCGCCCTGGGGCGGCTTTGATCACAACGTCCAGACCCTGCGTATTCTGACGGAACTTGAAGCGCGCTATGCCGATTTTGATGGTTTGAACCTGACCTGGGAAACCCTGGAGGGTGTGGTCAAACACAATGGCCCGATTAGCCCCGATATCCCGGCCGCAGTACAGGAATATTGCGGTTTTCACGACCTCGAGGTCGATACCTTTGCCAGTGCCGAGGCGCAGGTCGCAGCCATCGCTGACGATATCGCCTATCACAGCCATGACATTGATGATGGTTTGCGCGCCGGATTATTCGCCCTGGAAGACCTGTTTGACGCGCCCTTAGCCGGCGATGCCGCGCGGGATGTCATCGCGCGTTACCCCGATGCACCGCGCGACCGGCTGGTCCAGGAGGCCGTCCGTCGCATCATTAACCGCCTGGTCGGGGACCTGACGGAAGAATCACGCTTGAGGATTGCCGAAAGCGACGTATGTTCCGCCGACGATGTGCGTTGGCACGGTGCGCCGGTCATCGCTTTCAGCCCGCCGGTGGCGGAAGCCAACACGGCGCTGAAGGCCTGGCTCTTCACCAACATGTACCACCATGATCGCGTCCAGGATGGCCGCCGCGGAGCTTCCGCAACAGTATCGGAACTGTTTTCGACCTATCGGGAAGACCCCGGGCTGCTGCCGCAGGAATGGACGCAACGCCTGGAAGGGCATGGCGAGACTGCCCGAATGCGCCTGATCGCCGATTACATCGCGGGCATGACCGATCGGTTTGCTCAAGAAGAACATCTACGTTTGATGGCAGAATAAAATGAATGTTTACAGTGAGTTTGCGTCACGTATTCAAGTGATAATGAAAGAATTGCAGGCAGATGGTTCGTTGCCGGAAGGCGGCTCCATCGAGCGCATTCTGGCCGAGCCGCCGCGTGACGCCAGCCATGGCGATGTCGCAACAAACGCCGCGCTTGTGATGTCCAAGGCGCTTGGTGCGAAACCCCGCGATATCGCCGACAAGGTTGCCGCGCGCCTGGGCGAGGATCCCGACGTTGATTCAGTCGAGGTCGCAGGCCCCGGTTTCGTCAATGTGCGACTCGCGGACGACTTTTGGCGTGATCGCCTCCATGAGGTTCTGCAGGCAGGTCCGATGGCGCTGATCGGCGATTTGGGTGCCGGACGCACGGCCAATGTCGAGTATGTCTCGGCCAATCCAACCGGTCCCCTGCACGTGGGCCATGCACGCGGCGCGGTTTATGGCGATGTCCTGGCCTCGGTGCTTGCAGCCGTCGGCTTTGACGTCACACGCGAGTACTACGTCAACGACGCCGGCGCCCAGGTCGACACGCTCGCCTGGTCGGTCTACCTGCGTTACCTGCAAGCCATTGGCGACACGGTCGAGGATGATGCTTTCGAGGGTTTTTATCCCGGTGATTACCTGGTTGCCGTCGGCAAGGCTCTCGCCGATGAACATGGCACGGCACTGAAAGATGCTGTCGGCCCGTTGGAGCGTGGTTCCAGCCCCTTGCCGGATCCGCTTGTCGTCGTGCGCGATACAACGATCGCTGCGATGATGAGTATGATTCGCGAAGACCTCGCCATGCTCGGCATCCATCAGGAGGTCTTCAGTTCCGAGCGCGCCATGGTCGCTTCGGGCGGGATCGAGGCCTGCCTCAAGAAGCTTGAGGACAAGGGGCTGATCTATACCGGCGTTCTCGAGCCGCCCAAAGGCAAGAAGCCCGACGATTGGGAACCGGTGCCCCAGACCCTGTTCAAGTCCAGCGACTTTGGTGACGATCTCGATCGTCCGCTCAAGAAGTCGGATGGAAGCTGGACCTATTTCGCGCCCGACATCGCCTATCACAACACCAAGGTCGAGCGGGGGTTCGATGTCATGATCGACATCTTCGGCGTCGATCATGCCGGTTATGTCAAACGGCTGAAGGCTTCGGTGGGGGCGCTGTCAGATGGCAAGGCCGATTTCGACATTCTGCTGACCCAGCTTGTGAACCTGTTCGAAAACGGCGAACCGTTCCGCATGTCGAAGCGGGCAGGGCGCTTCATCACGTTGCGTGACGTCGTCGACGCCGTCGGCAAGGATGTCGTGCGCTTTATCATGCTGACACGCAAGAGCGATGCACCGCTCGATTTCGACATGGTCAAGGTCCAGGAGCAATCCAAGGACAACCCGGTCTTCTACGTCCACTACGCTCATGCGCGAATCTGTTCGGTCATGCGAAACACCGCCGAATCGGGCGTTTCGACGGATGATCTCGCCAGGGTTGACCTTTCAGGCCTGGGTGATCCCGCTGAACTGGATCTGATCAAAGCCATGGCCCGCTGGCCCCGTGTCGTGGAAAGCGCGGCTTTGAGCCACGAACCGCATCGGATCGCGACATATCTTTACGAGTTGGCGGGAGAATTTCATGCCCTGTGGAACAAAGGGCGCGACGATCCTTCCCTGCGCTTTCTAGTGGAGGATAATGAGGACCTGACTCGTGCAAGGCTTGCGTTGATTGATGGCGTCCGGCAGGTGATCGCAGCAGGGCTGCATCTCTTCGGCGTCGAGCCCAAGGAGGAAATGCGCTGACCACACGGCGTGAACCCAGTCTTTTCGGTGGCGGTGCACCCAAAGAGGAGCCGCAGCCTCAGGTGCGTCTTGAAGTCGAGCCGCAGCGCCCCGCAACACCTCCACCCCCACCGCGTCCGCATTATGACGACGATGATGAGGAATCACACCGCAGTCGGAAATCTCCGTTGTTGTGGCTTGTGGGCGTCTTGCTGATCTGTGGCCTGGGTTATGGCGGTTGGCAGGGATACCAGATGATGCAG
>JABIUG010000080.1 GCA_018700655.1 Rhodospirillaceae bacterium
CACCGATCTCGGTACGCAGTTCCTTGATCGTTGCCAGCGATCCCTCGTGCAGGGTTTCCATCTGGACGCGGCCCTGGTTGGCCTGGTCGAGACGTTCGCGCAGGGCAGTCAGTTCCTCTTCCAGCACGGGCACGCGATCATTGTTCTGACCGGCGCCGGCACCGTGCAGTTTCCACAGGACGATGGCGGCGACGCCGACAACGACGGCAAGGGTGGCCAGGCTGATAATATACACGGTGCGGCGGGTCTCCTGTTGCGGCCTTGAACGTGGCCGGGCATGGCCTTAATTAGAGCCTTCGCGCCTAGTATAGTGCGCCACCTGCCGCCAACGAAACGACCGATCCACATGGCCATGCTGCCGATTATATGGGCACCCGACCCGCGCCTGAAAGTCACCTCCGAACCGGTTGGCGAGGTTGATGCTGCTATCGTCAAGCTGATCGATGACATGCTGGCGACGATGTATGCCGAACCGGGCATCGGCCTTTCGGCGATCCAGATCGGTGTGCCCAAGCGCGTTGTTGTTGTCGATGTCGCGCGCAAGGGCGAGGAACCCCAGCCGCTCGCACTGATCAATCCGGTGATCACGGCTCGTTCCAGCGACATCGCCGTGTTTGACGAAGGCTGTCTTTCCCTGCCCGATCACTGGGCGGAGGTTGAACGACCCGCCGAAATCGACATCAGGTTTCTCGACAGGGCCGGCAAGCAGCAGTCACTCCATGCCGACGACATCCTGTCACGCTGTATCCAGCACGAGATGGACCACCTCGACGGCATCCTGTTCGTCGATCACCTCTCTGCGGTTCGCCGCGGCATCATCCTGCGCAAACTGACCAAGCAGAAAAAAGCCCGTCTGCGGGAAAACGCGTGACCACGTTGCGTCTGGCATTCATGGGCGCGGCGCAGTTTGCCGTGCCCGCGCTTGATGCCGTGGTCGCTGCCGGATATGAGATTGCTGCCGTCTACAGCCAGCCACCACGGCCCGCCGGGCGGGGCCGTAAGGAACGCTTGACCCCGGTGCACGCTCGCGCCGCGGAACTGGGTTTACCGGTGGTGACGCCGTTATCGCTCAGGGACAGTGACGCGCAGATGGCGTTTGCCGCACTCGATCTCGATGTCGCTGTCGTTGCCGCCTATGGCCTGCTCTTGCCACAAGCGATCCTGGATGCGCCGCACATGGGCTGCGTCAACCTCCATCCCTCGCTTCTGCCGCGCTGGCGGGGTGCTGCGCCGGCCGCACATGCAATTCTGAACGGCGATGACGAGACCGGCATGACCATCATCGAAATGGACGCAGGTCTCGATACCGGCCCGATCCTGGCACAACGGACTGTGCCGATGCCGCCGCGCACGACCACGACCAGCCTCGAGGCCGATCTTGCAGAGCTGGGCGCAGCCATGCTGCTCGATGTCCTTCAGGCGCGCGCTGCCGGTCATGCCGAAGCCAGAACCCAGGGCGAGGAGGGTGCGGCTTATGCTTCCAAGTTCGCCAAGGAAGATGGCCGGATCGACTGGGCGCGCCCTGCTGTGGAACTCGATCGTCTGATCCGTGCCCTTTCGCCCTGGCCCGGGGCCTTCTTCGGGCTGGGCGAGACAACGGTGAAGGTTCTGGAAGCCAAGGTGGTCGATGGCTCGGGTCATCCGGGCAGCCTGCTCGACCAGAGGTTCACGCTTGGTTGTGGAGCCGGCGCCCTGCGTCTGGTTCGGGTTCAGCGTGCCGGCAAGCCCGCGACCGACGGCGAGGCTTTCCTGCGCGGCCTGCGCCTCGATACCGGCGCCGTTCTGGCCTGATGCCATGCCACGCTATCGCCTGACTCTTGAATATGATGGCACCGGCCTGGTCGGCTGGCAGCGTCAGGACAACGGACCCTCGGTCCAGCAGGCTCTGGCGGACGCGTTTCGGGCATTCTGCGGCGAAGACCTGATCGTTCATGCCGCAGGCCGCACCGATGCCGGCGTCCATGCCCTGGGCCAGGTCGCCCATGTCGATCTCAGCCGGGACTGGCCCGATGACACGGTGCGCAAGGCAGTCAATCAGCATCTGCGGCCCCATCCGATCGTCATTCTCGATGCAGTGCGTGCCCCTGACGACTTTCATGCGCGCCATGATGCACTCGAACGCTCCTACCTCTACCGAATTGCCAACCGCAAGGCGCCGCTTGCGCTGGAGCGGAATCGGGCCTGGTACATCTCGTACCCGCTTGATGTAGCCGCGATGCACGAAGCCGCGCAGGTCCTGGTCGGCCATCATGATTTCTCGACCTTCCGGGATTCCGGATGTCAGGCCAAATCGCCGCTCAAGACGCTCGATGCCATCAGTGTGGAACGCCACGGAACCACGATCGAGATAAAGACGTCGGCACGTTCGTTCCTGCACCGCCAGGTCCGCAGCATGGTCGGGTCGCTCTATTATGTCGGTGATGGAAAATGGTCGGCCGGGGGTCTGAAGGACGCACTTGAAGCACGCGACCGCAAGGCCTGCGGCGTGATCGCACCGGCCTGCGGCCTGTATCTCGAAACGGTTGAATACCCGGCCTGAGCCACCCGAACAGGGTTTGTTCTAGTCCCTGTAATCAGGCTCTTCCTCGTCCAGAATTTCTTTGAGCGCCTTGAAGTGGTTTTCGGTGAGGTCGGGGTATTCGATCCATTGCTGGGCAGTCCTCGCGGCCACCGCGTGGGAGACCACGGCAAGTTCGCGCCCGGTCGCGAGCGCGGTGATGTAGGTCTCGCAGGCACGCTCGAAATGATAGAGATCATCAAGCGCCTGGGCGACATCGGGACCCAACACCATGACGCCGTGGTTGCCCAGAAGCAGGATCGGTTTGTCCCCGGCGAGTGCGGCAACCCTCTCGGCTTCATCGCCCATGCCCATGCCCTGGAAGCCCAGGTCATAGGCGATGCGCTGGTAGAACCGCATCGTGTTGTTGTCGACGGCTTCCAGCTTGGGGTTCTTCAGGCAGGCCAGCGCCGTGGCATATTTCGAATGGACATGCAGGATTACGCGTGCGCCCGGCACACGGCGATGAATGCCGCCATGGAGCGCCCAGGCCGAGGGGTCGGGCGCATCGGGCCGCTCCATCACGCTGGGATCATCGGCATTGGTCAGCAGGAACTCGCTGGCGCGCACGCGGCTGAAATGGCGACCGCGCGGGTTGACCAGAAAGTCGCAGCCGTCATCGCTGACCGCGATGCTGAAATGGTTGGCAACGCTTTCGTGCATGTTCCAGCGCGCCGTCCAGCGGAAGGCGCAGGCCAGATCGACCCGTTCACCCCAGTGATCGATGTTGCTGCCGGTTGCGGCTGCAAGTGTGCTGACGGCCATGACGAGAACTCCCGGATGGTGGTAACGCCCGCCTACATCAGCACGAGGAAAAGCAGCATGTCGATCATTTTGGCGATGAAGATCAGGGCGGCAGCGATCCATGCCGTGGCGCCAAGGCTGATCCGCGCGATCACCCAGCCGTACCAGACCACGAAAACGAAGATTGGAAGCTGCAGCACGGCAGCCGCGTCTGCGCTCAGCACGCCCGCATGGGTCATGACTTCCAGGATCAGCAAAGGCTGGGCGATCAGCGCGCCGGCCCAGTTGAAGGCCGTAATGTAGCCGATGTAGTTCTGTGTCAGTTCGAACAGGCGAGCCAGAACTGCCGCGACCATCGGAAAGATGATCCAGCTCAGGATATAGGCCAGCCCCGCCATGAAGGGATCGGGTTCCCAGGGCGTTACACCTTCGGCAACAGGGGCCGGCCAGATGATCACGACAAGGAAATAGGGCAGGGCAAGGATTGCAGCGAAGAAGGAACGCCAGAAACCTTCGATGCTGACGTTGAAATGCGCCATCGCTTCATCGTCGACGAAGATCAGCCGCCAGGCGCCGTAGAGTGACGAGGAGATTTCCGTGCCGCTGGGGATCACACCGCGAAATACCGCTCAAGCACGGCCTGATAGACGTCGGTCAGGCGGTGGAGTTCATCGACGCCGATGCGTTCATCGACCTTGTGCATGGTCTGGCCGATCAGCCCGAATTCGGCGACCGGGCAGTGATCCTTGATGAACCGTGCGTCCGACGTGCCGCCTGTCGTGCTGTATTCGGGCCGCTTGCCCAGGACCTGTTCGGCGGCATCGGCGATCACAACCGCAAATTCGTCGGGTTCGCGCAGGAAGGATTCACCCGAGATCGCGATGACGAGTTCGACTTCGCCGCCGGCCGCGTCGCAGACCCCCTGCAGGTGCTCGCTGAGCGAGGCGCCGGTGTGGTGATCGTTGAAGCGGATGTTGACCCCGGCAGAAGCCTTGGCCGGGATCACATTGGTCGTGGGATTGTCGACATCGACCGTGGTGGCCGCAAGTGTTGAAGGCTGGAAATGATCGCTGCCGCCATCCAGAGGTGTCGTCGTGAGCCGGTGCAGGATCGCGACCAGGCGGTCGATCGGGTTGTCGGCAAGGTGGGGATAGGCCGCATGGCCCTGCACGCCGTGGACGATGATGCGTGCATTCAGAGAACCGCGCCGGCCAACCTTGATCATTTCGCCCAGAGCCGTGGGGTTGGTCGGTTCACCCACCAGGCAGGCATCAAGCGTTTCGCCCTGTTCCACCAGCCAGCCAAGCACCTTCCTGGTGCCGTTGACTGCGGGGCCTTCCTCATCGCCGGTGATCAGCAGGCTGATGCTGCTTTCACCTTCATGGGACGCGACGAAACGTTCTGTAGCAGCGACAAAGCAGGCGATCGCACCTTTCATGTCGCAGGCGCCACGCCCGATCAGGACACCGTCCCTGATCGCCGCCTCGAAAGGATCGACGGACCATTCGGCTACTTCGCCCGGCGGCACGACATCGGTGTGCCCGGCAAAGCAGAAGTTGCGCCCTGATGTGCCGCGGCGGGCATAGAGGTTGTCGACCTCGTCGGTGCCTTCTTCGGCAAAGGGCAGGCGATGGCAGGTGAAACCCAGGCCTTCCAGAGCTTCCTGAAGGACATCGAGCGCCCCGGCATCAAGCGGTGTGACGCTGGGCCTGCGCATCATCGCTGCGGCCAGCTCCACGGGGTCGATAGGATTGGTCATGCTCTGAACGCGCCGTCAGTCGCGCAGGAGATCGTTGATCGAGGTCTTGGAGCGGGTCTTTTCGTCGACCCGCTTGATGATCACGGCGCAATAGAGTGATGGGCCGCCAGGATTCTTTGAAGGCAATGCACCGGGCACGACGACCGAATAGGCCGGCACCCGGCCCATGTGGATTTCGCCGGTTTTGCGGTCGACGATCTTGGTCGAGGCGCCGATGTAGACGCCCATCGAGATGACCGAGCCGGTTTCGACGATCACACCTTCGACGACTTCGCTGCGGGCGCCGACAAAACAGTTGTCCTCAATGATCACCGGAGCGGCCTGCAGGGGTTCGAGCACGCCGCCCAGGCCCGCGCCGCCGGAAATGTGGCAGTTCTTGCCGACCTGCGCACAGCTTCCGACCGTCGCCCAGGTATCGACCATGGTGCCGCTGTCGACAAAGCCGCCGATGTTGACGAAGCAGGGCATCAGGACGACGCCTGGGGCAATGTAGGCCGCGTGGCGCACGATGGCGTGGGGCACGGCGCGGAAGCCGGCGGCCTCGAAGCGCGCTTCGTCCCAGCCCTCGAACTTGTTGTCGACCTTGTCGTACCAGCTCGCATTGGTGCCCGGCGCGCCGGGTATGACCTTGGTCGGGGTCAGGCGAAAGGAAAGCAGGACCGCTTTCTTGAGCCATTCGTTGACGACCCAGCCGTCATCGCCGGGTTCGGCAACGCGGCGCTGGCCACTGTCGAGCAGTTCCAGCGATTCCAGAATGGCTTCGCGCGTCGCACTGGTGGTTTTGGGGCCGATGCCGGCGCGGTCTTCCCAGGCTGCATCGATCGTGGCTTTCAGGTCGTCGGACATCGTTCAGGGATCCCTCAGGTTCGGCGCGCACTGATACCCCCAGCGGGGCCGGAGTCAACTCTAGAGCAAATCCTGATCTGAGTGGATCGCTTCGCGACCCATTCAGATCGGGTGAAACCGCTCTAGCCGGGAAAATCCGGTTGTACCGATTGTTCGGCGCGTTGGAAGGCCTCATGGGCCTGGCACCTGGCATCGATGGCCACGAGCAGCGGGTAGTGGCCGAGATCAACCCCGAATCCCCGGCAAATGCTCAACTGCGGCACGAGATGGAGATCGGCCCAGCCCGGCATCTCGCTGAAACAGAAGGCGGTCGCGACACTGCGCTCCTCCAGGCTGCTCTCCAGGGCACGCAGACCCAGTCCGAGCCAGTGATAAAGCCAATCCTGGAGCCCGTCTTCGCCGGCCTTGACGGTATCGGTCAGGTAGCTCCTCACACGCGTGACGGTGAGGGCATGCATCTCGGCAGCGATATGGGCGCCGAACGAGCGGGCACGGGCGCGATCGATTGGATCGGCGGGCAGTAGGCTGGGCTCGGGAAAACGTTCTTCGAGATATTCGAGAATGGCGCCTGACTGCGCGACATGCTGGCCGTCGACCTCCAGGGTAGGCATCAAACCCTGCGGATTGATCGCTCGATAGGCGCCCCTGGGCAGCGACGACACCGCGACATAGTCATAGTCGAGACCCTTGAGGTTCAGCGCGATGCGGACCCGTTCGCCCGCCGAATTGCGATAACGCGTGTAAAGACGCATCGGGTCAGGTCTCCTCGAGATGGAGCGCAAGATCGACCAGCCAGGGGGTCAGTTCGGGCGCACGGAAATCGATGAAGCCGTCGTCCGCGCCGGCCTTGGCATAGCTGCTTTCACCCTCGATCCAGACTGTCGCCATGCCGCGTTCCTTGGCCGGTTTCAGATTGCGCGCCATGTCCTCGAAAAAGACCGCCCGGGTCGGGTCGATGCCGTGGAGATCGACCAGCACGTCATAAACCACCGGTTCGGGCTTGGGGATGTAGTCGGACGCGACGATATCGAACACGCTCTCGAAATGGTGGCCCACACCCAGCCGCTCCATGGCGCGTTCGGCATGGGGCACGTCACCGTTGGTGAAGATCAGTTTGCGGCCGGGCAGGCGCGCCAGCGCATTGTCGAGTTCGGGGTCGG
>JABIUG010000081.1 GCA_018700655.1 Rhodospirillaceae bacterium
CGCGACGCCGGTGTCCTGGCGCCGATCGACACATCGAGACTTTCCAACTGGGTTGATGTGTTTCCCAGCCTGAAGACCCTGCCGGGCAGTCAGGACGAGACCGGCAAGGACTGGTTCGTTCCTGCGGACTGGGGCAACTCGTCGGTCCTGTTCCGGCCCGACCTGGCGCCTGAATATGTCGACACGGCAACCGAGAAGAATGAATCATGGGCGATCCTGTTCGACGAGAAATATGCCGGCCGCCTGGGCATCTTTGATTCGGTTGATGGTGTCATGGCTGTCGTGGGCTCGCTCATTGGCGCCGAGAATGCCTTCGACATGACCGATGCCGAGCTGGAGGAAGCAACGGCTATGTTGCGCAAGCAGCGCGAGCTTCTGCGTTTCTACTGGACTGACCAGAGCAGCGTTGAGCAGGCTCTTGCTTCAGGCGAACTGGTCGCATCCTACGCATGGAACAGTGCGGTGGTCTCTCTCAAGGAACAGGGCGTCAACATTAAGTACATGGTTCCCAAGGAAGGGATCTGGACCTGGGTCTGCGGCATGGTGCTGCTGAGCGACCGACCCGGTGATGAGGACAAGGCCTACGAGTTCATGGATGCCTGGATTTCTCCTGAGTCAGGCAAGAACCTGATCGAGATGTATGGCTACGGCAGTGGCAACGCCAGGGCCTTCGACATGGTCGCCCCCTCGGTTCTCGAAGAACTGGGTATTTCCGATCCCGTGGTCATGATGGCCAACAGCCACTTCTTCGGCGAGATCGAACCGGAAGTGCGCGAGAAGTACATCACCCTCTTCGACGAGATCAAAGCAGGCTTCTAAGCCGAATATCGTCGTTTCAAGATGAACGGGCCGGTGCATCAGCGCCGGCCCGTTTCTGTTGCACAACACACGCTCTGGCTTATCCTCTGGGCCAGCAGGTAAACGAAGGGATGGCGTATGCCGCAGGTCGATCCACGCAGGGATCAAAGTGTTGGTACGGTTCTGGCCAAGCGCGCTGCCGCAACGCCTGATGCCGCGTTCATCGTTTCCGATGACCGTACCCTCAGCTTCCGCGAGGCTGATCTGGAATCGAACCGGGTAGCCAACGCGGTCGAAGGCCTGGGCGTCGATGCCGGTGGCACCGTACTTGTCCTGATGCCCAACATCATCGCGATGATTTCCGTCTGGCTGGGCCTGGCCAAGCGCGGGGCGATCCAGGTCCCGGTCAATACTGCCTATCGCGGCAGCCTGCTTGTCCACGTCATCAACGACTCCGCGGCCGACACCATGATCGTGGAAAGCACGTTCCTGGAGCGGCTGGGAGATGTCGCGGGCGAACTGGAACACCTCAGGCGCCTGATTGTTCTCGATCAGAGCGGCGATGGTGCGCCCTTGCCCTCTGCCCTGGCGCATATGGAGCGGCTTGATTTCGCGGTTCTGCTCGATGCCCCGGATACGGCGCGCGAAAGTTTTCCCGCGCACCATGATCTCAAGGCCATCATGTATACCTCGGGCACAACAGGCCCGTCGAAGGGCGTGATGATCACCCATGCCCACGCTTATACCTATGCCCATGGCGGTGTCGATCTGATGGATCTGGTGCCGGGTGATGTGTACTACGCGCCGCTACCGCTGTTTCACATCGCCGGACAATGGGCCTGCTGCTACGCATCGATGATCGCGGGATCGACCTCGGTGATCACCGAACGCTTCAGCGTCGAACGTTTCTGGGAAGACGCCAAACGGTTCAATGCCACCGTGACATTTTTCCTGGGTGCGATGGCGAACTTTCTGGCACGCCAGCCCGAACAGCCCGGCGATGCCGAAACTTCGATCGAGCGGGCCCTGGTTGTTCCGATGTTTCCCGATGTCCACGACTTCGGCAAACGCTTCGGCATGCGGATCAAGACGACCTATGGTTCGACCGAGACCTGTTCACCGCACCGCATGGGTTGGGACTATCCCAACTGGAAGACCTGCGGCAAGCTGCTCGATGAGTATTTCGAAGCCAGGATCGTCGACGAGAACGATCTCGACGTGCCCAACGGCACGGTCGGCGAGTTCTGCGTTCGCGGCAAGGAACCATGGCTGTTAATGGCAGGATACTGGCGTCATCCCGAATGGACCGAAAAGGCCTGGAGCAATCTGTGGCTCCATTCCGGTGATGCCATGTGGCGCGACGACGAGGGTTACTACTACTTCGCCGACCGGGTGAAGGATTCAATCCGGCGGCGCGGCGAGAACATCTCCTCGATGGAGGTCGAAAACGAGATCAACCTGCATCCCGATGTCGTCGAATGTGCTGTCTTTCCCGTACCCAGCGAATACCTCGAAGACGAGGTCATGGTCACCGTCGTCACCAAACCCGGCCGCGAGCTTGACCCGGTCGACCTGATCCGTTTCCTGGAACCGCGCATGGCCCATTTCATGGTGCCCCGCTTCATCGATATCGTCGAAGCGCTGCCCAAGACACCGACCGGAAAGATCCAGAAGTTCGATTTGCGTGATGTCGGCACGACACCAACCACCTGGGACCGCGAAGCCGCCGGCATCAAGGTCAAACGCTGAGATGGACTTTGCCCTCTCGCAGGAGCAACAGGCGCTGGTCGAGGCAGTGACCGCGATTGTTGCGCGTTATGATGACGACTACTGGCTTGGCCTCGACCGCAGCGGCACGTTTCCCGAAGCCTTCTACCGGGAAATGGCCACAGGCGGCTGGCTGGGTATCGCCATGCCGGAGGACCTGGGTGGTGCAGGCCTGGGCGTTACCGAAGCCGCCCTGATGATGCAGGCCGTGGCCGACAGCGGCGGTGGTATGGCCGCAGCCTCTTCCATTCACATCAATATCTTTGGCCCGCATGCCATTGTCGTCTTTGGAAATACCGAGCAGCAGAAAACCTGGTTGCCGCCCCTGATCCAGGGCCGGGAACGCTGCTGTTTCGGCGTGACCGAACCCGATGCCGGGCTCGATACCGGACGCATCACGACCCGCGCCGAACAAACCAACACCGGCTATAGCGTCACCGGGCGCAAAATCTGGACCTCGACTGCCCAGAAGGCCGACAAGATCATGTTGCTGGCGCGGACCACGCCGGTCGAAGACTGCGCCAAACGCACCGACGGTCTCTCGCTGTTCTACACAGACCTCGATCGCAACCATGTCGAGATCCGCGAGATCGAAAAGATGGGCCGTGCCGCAGTCGATTCCAACATGGTCTTCATCGACGACCTGCCGGTACCCCGCGAGGATCTGATCGGTGAGGAGGGAAAGGGGTTCAGCTACCTGCTCCACAGTCTCAATCCCGAACGTATTCTGATCGCTGCCGAAGCCGTCGGCCTGGGCAAAAACGCACTCGGCCGTGCCGCCAGTTATGCCAGCGAACGCATCGTCTTCGACCGTCCGATCGGTCAGAATCAAGCGATCCAGCACCCCCTGGCGCAAAGCTGGATCGATCTGCACGCCTCCGAGCTGATGATCCGCCATGCCGGCTGGCTCTATGACAGCGGCCAGCCCTGCGGCGCCGAAGCCAATGCCGCCAAGTATTTCGCCGCCGAAGCAGCCCACACCGCTGCGACCCGCGCAGTCACGACCCATGGCGGCATGGGTTATGCCCGTGAATTCCATGTCGAGCGCCTGCTACGCGAAACCATGATCCCCAAGCTTGCCCCCGTCAGTGCTCAGATGATCCTTTGTTACATTGCAGAGACCGTGTTGGGTCTGCCAAAGTCCTATTAGAGAATCGAAGGAGCGCCTGGCCATGGCGACCGAACACCCCCTCACCCCCGACCAGATCGTCGCTTACCATCGCGACGGCTACGTCGTTGTACCCGGTATGATGGATGCTGATGAATTGGCGCCAGCATTGCAGGAGATTGCCGAAGACCCCAGCATCAGGGGCCGCCTTGCGACCATCCATGACGGCAGCGAGAAGACACAACACGACTATCTGGGCTGGGTCCGCCACGGCGATGACTGGCTCGGAACCGCAACCAGGCTGGCACGTGTCGTGGAAGGTGCTGCGACCCTGATCGGCGAGCCGGTCTATCACTTCCATTCCAAGATCGTTCAGAAACCGGCTGGGCGCAGCGGGCGTGTCGTGTGGCATCAGGACTATGGCGGCTGGTACCAGGATGGCTGCCTGATGCCCCATATGCTGACCTGCCTGATCGCGCTGACGCCGGCGACACAAACCAGCGGCTGTCTGCATATGCTCAAGGGTTCACACAAGATGGGCCGGGTCGACCGTATCCGCGACGGCGACGCCTATTCCAACATCAATCCGGTGCGTGAATCTGGCATGCTGGAACGTTTCGAGGATGTCGCCGTGGAACTGCAACCCGGCGACGGGGTCTTCTTCCACGGCAATGTCGTGCATTCGTCGGGCGACAACAGCGCGGATTACAACCGGATCCTGATGGAGATGTCCTATAACGGTGTCAGCAATGCGCCGGTGTTCGACAACCAGGAACATCATGCCGTGAAGCCGATGGCGATCGCAGCCGATAATTCCTTGCGCAACGGCGACTTCGAGGGTGTTTTTGCATCAACCCCGCTGTGCGATCTCAATGATCCGCAAGATGAGGGTTACACGATTTTCGTGCGCGACAGCTTTCCCGACCTGAGCTGATCGGTTCAGGCGATCTTTGACCCCGTTATCGGACGACTCTGACCTTCGGCGTAGAGGTCGCTGCCGCCA
>JABIUG010000082.1 GCA_018700655.1 Rhodospirillaceae bacterium
CGCGACGCCATGTTTGGCCTGGCCAACGACATGGACGACCTGCTGGCAACCGGAGCCAACGTGGCCGAAACGGCAGCAGCGCTTGAACTCGATGCACGCAGTCTTACCAGGGTGTCTTCGTTCGGTGCGACCGAGGATCCGATGTCGTTGCAGATTATTCCCGACGCGCCAGAGTTTCTCGACGAAATCTATTTTGGCGACATCGATTTCCCCTCCCCGGTGATTGAAACGTCCGATGGCGGGCTTCTGGTGGTCGAGGTGACCGAGATTGTCGAAGCAAGGCTGCGCGGTCTCGACGAAGTCGAAGGCCATGTGCTGGCTGATTGGCGCGAACAGAAACTGGCCGAGCTGGCAGGTGAAGCCGCGCGTTCGATTGCCGATGTCGCAGGCATCATGGGCGAGTTGAATGCGGCTTATTCCGAAACCGGTGTCAGCTTCGATACGCTGACCCCCTTCGTTCGCACCCAGGCCCCGGGGATCGACAATGTCGGCCTGGAAACCGTGGCGGCGCTCTTTGAAGCCCGCCCGGGCGAGATCGTGATCACACCTTCGGTCGATGGCCAGCATCAGGTCGTCGCGCGCCTTCTCGATATCGTTTCGAGTGATCCGATTGCCGATCCCGAAGGCCTGCTCGCGGTCGAACAATCCCTGACCAATGGGCTGATCTCCGACGTGGTCGATCAGAACACGGCCGCGATGTATGACAGCACGTCGGTCAGCATCAACTCCGAGCTGCTGGAAGAGTATTTCTGATATGGCTCAGTACGAGCCCGACCTCTCGGCCTTCGAAGGTATTCACCGCGAAGGCCGACCCCAGGTGGTCTGGACGAAACTTGTCGCCGATCTGGAGACCCCGGTATCAGCCATGCTGAAGCTGGCGGGGTCGCAACCCAACACGTTCCTGCTTGAATCTGTCGAAGGCGGCTCGATTCGAGGTCGCTACTCGATCATCGGTCTGCGGCCTGATCTGGTCTGGCGGTGCGTCGACAACAATGCCGAAATCAATCGACAGGCACGTTATGACTCCGAGACTTTCGTTGCCGAGGAATCCGGCGCGATCGATTCGCTCAAGGCCCTGGTGCGCGAGTGTCATATCGACCTCCCCGAAGAACTTCCGCTAATGGCAGCGGCCCTGGTCGGTTATGTCGGCTATGAAATGGTCCGCCTGATGGAACATCTGCCGATCGAGCGTGAACGCGTGATCGATGTGCCCGACGGTCTGCTGGTTCGTCCGACCATCATGGCGATCTTCGACAATGTTGCCGACGAGGTCACTCTGGTGACGCCGGTATGGCCCGAGGAAGGTGTGAATGCGCGCGCCGCCTATGCCCGGGCCTGCGAACGGCTGGCCGATGTCACGGCCGATTTCGAACGCAATCTGCCCTATGGCGATGATGTCACGTTTGACGATGACCTTTCGCAAGCCGTGTCGAACACCCCCCATGAGCGTTTCCTGGAAATCGTTCAGGAGGCCAAGGACTACATCAACGCCGGCGACGCGTTCCAGATCGTGCTGTCGCAACGGTTCGATCTGCCGTTCACCCTGCCGCCGTTTGCCTATTACCGCGCACTGCGCCGGGTCAATCCGTCGCCGTTTCTGTTCTACCTCAACTTCGGTGATTTCTCGGTCGTGGGTTCCAGTCCTGAAATTCTGGTGCGCGTGCGCGATGGTCGCGTGACGCTCCGCCCGCTTGCCGGGACGCGCAAACGTGGCGCCGACAAGGCCGAGGACGAAGCCCTGCACGCCGAATTGCTGGCTGATCCCAAGGAATGTGCCGAACACCTGATGTTGCTCGATCTGGGGCGCAACGATGTCGGACGTGTCGCCAAGATCGGCAGCGTCGAGGTGACCGAAAGTTTCCAGGTCGAATACTACAGTCATGTCATGCACATCAGTTCGACGGTCGAGGGCGACCTGAACGGCGACTACGACGCCATCGATGCTCTGGTGGCAGGTTTCCCCGCCGGCACGGTGAGCGGCGCGCCGAAAGTGCGGGCGATGGAGATCATCGACGAACTCGAGACAGAACGCCGGGGTGTCTATGCCGGTGCAATCGGCTATTTCTCGGCAAACGGTGCGATGGATACCTGCATCGCGCTGCGCACGGCGATCATCAAGGATGGAGTCTTGCATGTGCAGGCTGGCGCCGGCGTGGTTACCGACAGTGACCCTGAGTCCGAACACCAGGAATGCCAGAACAAGGCGCGTGCCCTGTTGCGCGCCGCTGAGGAGGCCGTGCGATTTGCCGGCCGCGGCGGTCTGAACCGCTAGATCAGAGCGGGCGCGTCAGTCCGTTGCCGAATGTGCCAGGAGCCATTCATTGCGCTCGACAATCTGACTTGCCGGGACAAACCGGAAGCCCCTTTGTTCCACTGTGAGCAACCAG
>JABIUG010000083.1 GCA_018700655.1 Rhodospirillaceae bacterium
GGGGCCGGTTCTCTCGTCGACGCAGAAGCGGATCGCCACGGCGCAACGGCCCGCAGCCTCGTCATGGACTTCGTCGAATGCTTCTCGCAACAGCCGGGCGCGGTTCTCCAGGCTGCCGCCGTATTCGTCCGTCCGCTGGTTGATACGAGGTGAAAGGAAATCGGTGAAGATCGTCATGCCGTGCCCGGCATAGAGATAGACGATGTCGAAGCCGGCCTCGATCGCACGGCGCGTGGCGTTGCGGTGCCAGCGCAGGACGTTGCGGATGTCGTCGCGGTCCATGGCGCGGCCCTGGGCGGGGAAGTCCTGGATGGTGAGCGGCCGCGGCGAGGGGCCTATGGTTGGCAGGCGTGAATAACGGTTGTGGGAATAGAGGCCTGGATGGCCGAACTGGCAGCCGGCCAGAGCGTCATGCTCATGCACCGCATCGGTCATCAGGGCATTGGTGGCGACATCTTCGTCGGTCCACAGCCGCGCCGAACTGGTCGGAGTCGTGTCGCCCGAGGGATGGATAGAGCACCATTCGGTGTTGATCACGCCCCAGCCGCCTTCCGCTTTCATGCCGCGCAGGGCCGCGACCGTGTGGGGAAAGCGGTAGCCCGAACCGGTGCAATGGGGCACCTGATAGAACCGGTTCTTGGCCGTCTTGGGCCCGATCTTCACGGGCTCGAAAAGGATGTTGTAGCGCGGGTCACGGGTCATGGTGGCACTCCGTCAGACCAACTGGCGTGTGATGGTCTCGTCAATCTCGCGCACATGGACCTCCCGGTCACCCTCAAACGCGCGGGCAGCCGCATTGCCCGTCAGGTCCGTTTGAGCGAGGTGTTGAGGTTCTGGGCGGTTTCGCCCGCATCGGTATCCAGCAGTTCGCCGGCGCCGGGCAGCGTGTCGCCAGCCTCGCGCAGGGCATAACTTGGGTCCTGCATCTCGTACCAGCCCAGGAACGGTGGATGGAGCTGATAGCCGATCAGTTTCTGCAGTTTTACCGGCAGGTCGCGCGCGACCTCGGGCGGGCAGGCGAGATACTGGTTTTCTTCCTGCCGCAGCCAGCCAAGCGCATACCCGAGGATGATTCCTGTGCGCCATTGATTGGTGAAATTGGGAGCGCCACCGTGGAATAGCGCGCCATCATAGATGATGGCAGAACCGGCCGGCATGACCGCCTGCACGACCTTGTCCCGGTCACCAGGCATGCGTTCGTCGTCCCACAGATGGCTACCGGGCACTGCCTGGGTCGCGCCGTTCTCCAGGGTGAAATCGGTGACTGCCCAGATCACGGTGATGACGCTGGGTTTACCCGGATGGTTGAAGGGATAGATCGCATCGTCACGGTGCAGCGGCTGGGGCGTCTCGTCGGGCCCGATCGACACGCATTGCGTGGGCGAGAGATGATAGTGGTGACAGCGATCGAGCAGCATGGCGTCGACCGCTTCGAGAACCATCGGGTGGATCGCGAGCTTTTCACCCACGGTCCGTGAGCGCGCCATCAGACCGCCGACACGTTTGGTGTAACGTCCGATGAAATCGCCTTCGCCAGTGCCGGTGCGGTCGAGCCAGGGCTGAAGTTCTCGCCGGACCTTGCCCATGACCCTCGTTGAAACCAGATTCTTGACCACGCAACAGCCGTGTGTCCGCAACGCATTGGAAACCTTGCGCGGTGTTGCGGCATCCTTTTCGAAAGTGATGAGGCGGTGTCTGGCGCCTTTGCGTGCCGGGGCCGTCCTGGTGCGTGTCGCCATGGTTTTCCTTTCCCGGCCCGGGGACCAGATATCAGCCTTGTCTTGGAAAGTTGCGCTCCAACCCCATCCAGCAGGCCTCATAGTGGGCATCAAGCAGTGCAGGATCACTGGAAAAGGCCGTCAGCGCCATGGGGAAGCGAGTCTCGAACATGAATGCCATGGTGGAGCTCTGCTTGTCAGGCTTGAGATCAGCGTTGCTGGCGGCTTCAAAGGCTTCGGCATCGGGACCATGGGGCATGAAGCTGTTATGGAGCGACATCCCGCCTGGAACAAAGCCGCCGGGTTTGGCGTCATAAACGCCGGTGATCAGGCCCATGAACTCCGACATGATGTTGCGATGGTACCAGGGTGGCCGGAAAGTGTGTTCGGCGACCATCCAGCGCTCGGGGAAAATGACGAAGTCGATATTGGCCATGCCTGGTGTGTCGGACGGTGCCGTCAGCACGGTAAAAATTGACGGATCGGGGTGGGCGAAAGCGACTGACCCGACAGGCGAAAAAAGGGAAAGGTCATACTTGAAGGGCGTCAGATTGCCGTGCCATGCAACGACGTCGAGCGGGCTGTGATCGATCGCGACAGCATGGAGCCGACCGCCGGCTTTGAAGACCAGTTCGCAGGGTACCTCATCATCTTCATAAGCTGCTACCGGCGCCAGAAAATGGCGTTCGTCAGCCAGGCCGTTGGCGCCGATCAGTCCGCGCTCGGGCAGGATGAAGTTCTGGCCGTAGTTCTCGCAGACATACCCGCGCGCGTTCTCGTCGAGCAGGTCGACGCGAAAAACCATGCCGCGCGGTACCAGCACGATCTCGCCGGGCAGGATATCGAGCACGCCGCACTCGGTCGCGACACGCAGGCCGCCAAGCTGCGGCACGATCAGCATCTCGCCGTCGGCATTGCACAGGTGGCGTTTCGCCATCGAACGATTGGCGGCATAGGTGTGGGCTGCCATGCCCATCTGCGTTCCGGCATCGCCACAGGTCGCCACGGTCGCAAGGCCATCAAGAAAATCGGTCGGCACAGCAGGCAGGGGCATCGGGCCCCAGCGTTTCGGGCCGATCGGAACACCGGCTTCTTCGCGGCAGGGAGCGGTGCGAATCATTCCGGCTTTGATTTCGGTCAGACCGGCAATGCGGCGGACCGACGGGCGGATGCGGTAGAACCAGGTCCTCCGGTTGACCGCCCGTGGTGCCGTGAACGCACTGCCTGAGAGTTGTTCGGCATAAAGGCCATGGGCAGGTTTTTGCGGCGAGTTCTGATCTTGCGGCAGGGCGCCCTCGACCGCTTCGGTCGAAAAATGGTTGCCGAACCCCACCATGGTGCCCGGGGCCGCCAATTGAGTCGCATCCATCGCGCTGCTCCATTCCGATGCCTTTAATCTAGCCCGCTCCTGACGGACGCGAAATAGTGTCCTGTTATCGTCGGGTTTTGGCAGGGTGGCGCGTGTGACGCCTCAGACCCCTTCA
>JABIUG010000084.1 GCA_018700655.1 Rhodospirillaceae bacterium
GATTCGCACAGGAGCAAATCCTCGGTCCCCAGGATGTTCTGGATGTAGTTGCGCCGCACTTCTTCGTCGGCTTCGCCGGTCGGCGAAAAGCGGTTGTTGACGAAGCGGGTCTGGCCAACACCGTCGGGCACGATCTGCGTGATCATCAGGTCGCCATTGCCCGGCAGGATATTGATCGTCGTGGTCGGCCACAGATACCAGAACATGGAATTCACCATGCCAGCGTCGTCATCCAGCGGATAGGCGCTGTTGTCCCGGCGAATATCCTTGCCGAGCTGAAGCGCGGTGATGCCGTCGATCGTATGCTCGTAGGTCGGCATGGAAATGATGTCGGAGAACTGCGGGTGGGCCGGTTCGCAGTGGTAACACTCGGCATAATTGTCGACCACGACCTTCCAGCCGGCCTTGATCGGGGCATCGCCGAAATCATAGACCTCGGTCAGCTTTAGATCGTCCCAATAGGGAATGCGCGCCTGGATATCGGCCGCCAGATTGGGCGCCTGTTCGGCCAGCGCCACGGCGTCTTCGTCCAGATTGACGAACACCATACCTGCGAGTGTTTCAACGCGGACCGACTGCAGGCTGAAGTCGCTCTTGTCGAAGCCCTTGATCGCCTCGCAATTGCGCGCGGTGCGCAGCGCACCATCCAGGCCATAGGCCCAGGCGTGATAGGGGCAGGTGATCGCAGCTTTCACGCTGCCGCTACCCTGCAGCAGTTCATGGGCGCGGTGCTGGCAGACATTGTGGAAGCCGCGCAACGCGTCCTTACGGTCACGGATGACAAAAACCGGCTGGCCCATGACATCGGCCGTCAGATAATCGCCGGCCTTGGCGATCTGACTGACATGACCGACATAGATCCATGAGCGATAGAAGATCTTCTCTTTCTCAAGCTCGAATATTTCCGGGTCCGTGTAATAGGCCGACGGCAGCGTGTAGGAGAGTTCGGGGTCATCGCTCAGGGGACGCCCAAAATCCACCTTAAGAACATTGCCTTGTGCCATGCCGGTTCTCCTGTCGTGTTCGGTGACAAATGTAGTTTGAATCCAATCACGCCTCCAGCCCTGCGACAGACGCGGGTCTCAAGCTTCCGGGAGGCGATCCAGCATCGCGCCAAAACCTGCGACGGCCAGAGGTTCCAGCAGGCGGGCTCCCCGGGGAGAAAACCAGGCCATTTCGTTGTGTTCGTCCCCCCGAAGCACGGGTTCTCCGCCATCCCAGGTCCGCACGACAAAGACATGAAAACTTGGACAATCAGCCGGTGATGCATTGTTGTCTGTTGTCGTGCCGAGGCGCGACCAGTCTGTCGCCACGATCCCCAGTTCCTCGCGCAACTCGCGGACCAGAGCCTCACCAAACGTCTCGCCGGGTTCGACATGACCACCCGGAAAACTCCAGGTGTCGGGGTAACTACACCGATGCCGGCTGCGTTTGGCCATCAGGACAAGGCCGTCGCGGACCAAGAGCCCGTTGACGATATCGATCATGCGGCAGTGTGCAAATGGGCGGAGAAGCGCAAGCGGACATAATCGGCGGTCCAGTTACCCTGATCGTCGCACAGGCTGTGGCGCAACAGATCGATCGTCTCGTCGCGCGCGGCCAACCGATCGGCCTCCGGCAGGGCCGCAAAGAAAAGCCCTGCAAAGGTCCCCAACCACCCGGCCATGCCGGTCGGCAGCGGTGTCGGTCGCGTAATCAAGGCGATGCTGTCGACCGTGAAACCAGCAGCTTCGAGCCTGGAGCGATAGTTGTCCGGGGTCGGGTAGAACCAGGGGTTCACCGTCTCGATATCAACTTCGCGTTTATCGAGAACTGCTGCCAATGCCGTGACCACCGCAGCCATGTTGCCGTGGCCACCGAACTCGCCAACGAACCGTCCCCCGGGTTTAAGCGCCCTGGCGACGCCTGAAATGGCAGCGTTGGCGCCCTTGACCCAATGCAGGACGGCATTGCTGAAGACCGCATCAAATTCGTTCTGGAAGGTCAGGGTCGTGGCATCCATGACATGCGCATCGAGACCCTGCTCACTGGCTGCCGTCACCATCTCCTGTGACTGATCAATCCCGACGACGTCGCAACCGGCCGCGACAATCTCCTTCGTCAGCGTGCCGTGGCCACAACCAAGATCGAGAACGCGCTCACCCGCGACCGGTGATAGCAGATCGAGTACCGGTTTGCCCAGAACCGGAACGAATCCGGCGTTCTTTTGATAACCTGCGGCATCCCAGGAATGTTTCTCGCTCATGATGGTCGCTCCCTTCGACCTGCGCGCCTATCATCAGGACCGAACAGCGGCAAGGGGGTGGCGATGCCCAAGGGAATGATCACGAGCCTGCAGCCTGACGCAGTCGAAGCAGGCGCAGAGGTGTTACGAGCCGGCGGCAATGCGGTCGATGCCGCGCTCGCCTGTGCCTTCGTGCAAACCGTGGTCGATCCCATGATGTGCGGGATCGCCGGCTTTGGCGCGATGCAGGTCTATATGCCCGAGAGCGGCACCCATGAGATCATCGACTTTCACGGCAGGGTTCCAGCCGCGGCAACACCGGAGATGTGGCAGGACATCATCCTGGGCGAAACCGAAGACGGCTTCGGCTTCATCCTGAAAGATGCCGTCAACGATCTGGGCTATCAGTCGATCACGACGCCCGGCACCTGCAAGGCCTTTGCCCAGGCTTGTGAGCGCTACGGCACCATGGCCTGGGGCGACCTGATCGAACCCGCCATCCGTTACGCCCGCGACGGTTATGTCATCACCCCCGGGGTCCACGGCTACTGGACTGCACCCGACAGTCCCGGTCGCATCAATGTGCAGGACAGGCTGGCCTACACAGCGGAAGGCCGCCGGGTCTATTTCAACGAAGACGGCTCCCTGCGCGACCTCGGCACGACGATCCGCAATCCCGGTATGGCTTCGGCCCTGGAACGCATCGCAAAGGGCGGCTCTGAGATTTTCTACAATGGCGAGATGGCCGCCGAGATCGACGCCGACATGAAAGCCCATGGCGGGTTGCTCTCTGCCCGGGATCTCGCCGACTACGAAACCGAGACCGCAGAACCGATGTGGGGCCGCTATCGCGGCACGCGTTTTTCGACCAACCGTCCGCCCGGTGGCGGCATCATGCTGATCGAGATGCTGAACATCCTCGAGAACTTTGATCTGGCCGCCATGGGTCACAATTCAGCCGACTACATGCGTGTCGTGGCTGAAGCGATGAAGATCGCGACCACCGACAAGGACAACCATGTCGGCGACCCCCGGTTCTACGATGTCCCGTTCGACCGTTTGACCGACAAGGCCTATGCCAAGACCCATGCAGACGCCATCGAACGCGGTGAAAAGGCGCATGTCGAACGGCTGAGCGCGACCGAATCCCACGGCACCACACATCTGGTGACATCAGACAGTGCCGGCAACATCGTCACCGTGACCCACACCCTGGGCATGATGTCGGGTGTCATCACCGACGGTCTGGGTTTCATGTACAACGGCGCCATGGGCGTATTTGACCCCAGGCCAGGCCGTGCCGGCTCGCTGGCACCGGGCAAGTCACGCTTTTCCTCGCTCTGCCCGACCATTGTGTTCGACGGCGAACGCCCGCTGCTGGCACTTGGCGCCCCGGGCGGCACCCAGATCGCCATGGGTGTTCTGCAGGTCATGCTGAACGTGATCGATTTCGGCATGACGCCACAGGACGCCATTCTGGCACCGCGATTCTCGGCGACCAGCGATACCATCACGGTCACCGCCCGCATCCCGCGTTACGCCTATAGTGAGCTGGAAGCCGATGGTTACAAGGTTGACCGCAGCGCCTACAGCCATGCGATCGCCTCGGTCCACGCGATCGGCTTCGATGCCGACGGCAATCGGTCCGGTGGCGCTGATATTCCCTATGGCGGCGGTATGGCACTGGCCGTCTGAGGAAGTTTGGAAACGATCATGGAAATCAGAAGAGTTGCTGCTTCAATCGGAGCCGAAATCAGCGATGTCGCAATCTGCGATACAGGATCGCTCGACCTCGCCGCCTTGCGCCAGGCATGGCTCGACCATGGTGTCCTGCTCTTTCGCGGGCAGTATATGACGCCCACGGCTCTGGCCCATTTCAGCGCCTGTTTCGGGGAACTTGAACCGCCCCCCGCGAGCGAAGCCGGCACGCGCGAGGAGTTGGGCGGACAACCGGTCTGGTACATTTCGAATGTCGTCGAAAACGGCAAGCAGATCGGCAGCCTGGGCGCCGGTGAGGCCGAATGGCATACCGACATGTCCTATATCGCCGAACCACCGACCGCGAGCGTGCTGTTTGCCCAGGAGGTCCCGCCATCGGGCGGCAATACCAGTTTTTCCGATATGGAAGCAGCCCTTGACCGGCTTGATGACGACCTGCGAGCACAGATCGAAGGGCGCAGCGTGCATCATGACAGCAGCACGACCAGCGTCGGTGATACCAGGCGTGGTTACGACGGGGTCCAGGACGTTCGCACAGCGCCCGGCATCAGCCATCCGGCGGTGCGGACCCACCCCGAAACCGGACGCCGTTCGCTTTATCTCGGACGCCGCCGCAACACCTATATCGAGGGCCTCGATCTTGCTGAAAGTGAAGCCCTGCTCGACCGCCTGTGGGAACATTGCCGAAATCCGGATTTTGCCTGGACCCATGTCTGGCAGGCCGGCGACGTCGTCATGTGGGACAACCGTCGCATGATCCATCGGCGCGATCCGTTCGACCCAAACAGCCGCCGGATCATGCTGCGTACACAGCTGCGTGGCGACCGCCCCAGCTAGAGCAAACAGGGCTCATTTTTCATGTAGGGTTGCCCGTGATGCGGCGTGTCATGTCCGAACGCTGATGAGGAAACGGACATGACCCATATCTGGCTGAACGTCGCGATCCTTCTGATGTTCGTTTCGGCCCTGGGCATGACCGGAGCCCGACACTCAGAAGACGCATACCACTGAAACACCGGGCCTCGACGGGCCCCTCCACGCCAAAACCAAATTCACGAACGGAGCGTTTCGCTCCACCCCTCCGGCTGCCCGCTGCCGTACCGGCACGCGCCGTGTCACGCCCCCCATCCCGGCGCATGACGGTATCTCTCTCCGTCTTGGACCCGGCGGCGGGCGGCCGGAACTTCTAACCCTGGATTTCAGGCGCAGGACGCCCCAGCACCCGGTCGCGGATGGCCTGTTTCCACTCGCGGCCTTCGTCGTCATGCCACCACACCACGGCATGAAACCAGGGCGCACACTCATAGGGCCAGATGTTCGGGTTCTTCCTGGGGTGCCACTGGCGCGCGAGATCAGGATAAAGCGCGCGAAAACTGTGGCGGGCATCGCAGCGCCCGGCGATATCGCGTGGTTTCTCGACCGCGACACCATCCTCGTACCAGGCATCCATGCGATGCCAGTAGAGACCGATATGATCGGTCAGCCCACGGACCTCGGCATGGGGCTCTTCATAGGCCCAGGCGACATTCTCCTCGACCCGGTCGCCGTGACCGAGAGACCAATAGCTGGCGAAACCCTTGTACTGGCAATAACTCGACTCTTGCGTCGGTGTTAGAATCTGCCAGTTCACATCTGATTTTGGCAGGTAATAGACGGGTCCGTGGCCAAGTTCCATGACAAGCAATGTCTTGCAACTGCGCGCTACCGTAGCCCCGCCACACATGACCTGAACCTCCGCCGGCACGACCTCAAGATCGATTTCGTATTCCGGATTGGCGTGCCAGCCCGGTGACGCATCCGCCGAGATTTCCTCGAAGGCCTCATCGACGCTGGCGCCGACCGGAGCTTTTCCAGTCCGGCCGGCCTCGTCACCAAGGCGCTCGCCCTGCGCAAAAAACGCGAGGTCGCGGGTGTCGATCTGCCAGCTCTCGCCGACCTTTGTTCCCATCATCTGACCATAATCGAGGCGGTAAACGACTTCTTTCACAGGCATACCCAGCCGTTTGGCGGCCTCATGTTCGTCGACGAGTTCGACCATGGGTTTATCCTCACTCTCTCCAGAATGGAACGCTACGCCTGATCCAGACGACGGCACCAGAGTTACCGATCAATTCTGACCTTACCATCAGACGGTTACGCGCAAGACGAGAGGCGACAAGGCCCCATTGGGGCGTTTATCGTCCCTGCCGGAGGACAGCGATGGCCGAGAACAGAGCAGCCGGTGAACCTGGCGATCACGCAGATATCCGCGACACGGTGCGCCGTCTGTGCGCGCAATTTCCGGGAAGTTACTGGCAGGAAAAGGACAAGGTAGAGGCCTATCCCGCGGAGTTCGTGGCAGCGCTGACTGAGGCAGGCCTTCTGGCGGCGTTGATTCCCGATGAATTCGGCGGCAGCGGCCTGGGTCTTTCTGCCGGTTGCGCCATTCTCGAGGAAATCCAGCGATCCGGTGGCAACGGCGGCGCATGCCATGCCCAGATGTACACGATGGGTACGGTCCTGCGACACGGCTCGGATGCACAGAAACAGACCTATCTTCCAGCCATTGCATCGGGTGAGCTGCGCCTGCAGGCCTTTGGCGTCACGGAACCGACCAGCGGCACCGATACCACGGCGCTGCGGACATTCGCCCGGCGCGACGGGGATCGCTACATCGTCAACGGCCAGAAGGTCTGGACATCAAGGGCGGAACACTCCGATCTCATGTTGCTGCTCGCCCGCACCACTCCCCTGGATGAAGTTCAGAAAAAGACCGAGGGAATGTCGGTCTTTCTGGTCGACATGGGCAAGGTCATCGGCAAGGGCCTGACGATCCGCCCCCTGCCCGCCATGATCAACCACGCCGCGACCGAGGTATTCTTCGACGACATGGCGATACCCGCCTCCAGCCTGATCGGCGAGGAAGGCCGGGGATTCCGCTACATCCTTTCGGGCATGAACGCCGAGCGCATCCTGATCGCCGCCGAATGCCTCGGCGATGCCCGTTTCTTCATCGACCGTGCAACCACCTATGCCAACGAACGCGAGGTCTTTCACCGGCCGATCGGCCAGAACCAGGGCATCCAGTTCCCGATCGCCCTGGCCTATGCCCACACAGAAGCCGCCGCCCTGATGGTGGCTGATGCAGCCAGGCGTTACGAGGCCGGTGAACAGCCCGGCGCCCAGGCCAACATGGCCAAGATGCTGGCCGCCGACGCCTCCTGGGAGTCCGCCGAAATGTGCATCCAGACCCATGGCGGCTTCGGTTTTGCCCGCGAATACGACATCGAACGCAAATGGCGCGAAGCCCGGCTCTACCGGACCGCACCGATCTCGACCAACCTGATTCTCGCCTTCCTGGCCGAGCATGTGCTTGGCCTGCCGAGGTCCTACTGATGGCAGGCCCCCTTGAAGGCCTGCTGGTCGTCGCCATCGAGCAGGCCGTCGCCGGGCCGACCTGCACCTGCCGTCTGGCCGACGCCGGTGCCCGCGTCATCAAGATCGAGCGCCCTGAAGGTGATTTCGCTCGCGGTTATGACTCTGTTGTCGAGGGCGAAAGCGCCTATTTCGTCTGGCTCAACCGGGGCAAGGAATCGGTTGTGCTCGACCTCAAGAACCCGGATGACCGTGACCTCGTGCTGGCCATGCTGGGCGAGGCCGATGTGCTGGTCGAAAACCTCAAACCCGGCTCGCTCGAACGTCTGGGCATTGAACCCGCCGCAATCATGGCCGGTAATCCCCGCCTGATCGTTGCCAGCATCTCCGGCTTTGCCGCCGATGGGCCCAACCGCGACCGCAAATCCTATGACCTTCTGATTCAGGCCGAGACCGGGCTTGCCTCGATCACGGGTGCGCCGTCGGAAGCAGGCCGGGTTGGCGTTTCGATCTGCGATATCTCGACCGGCATGAACGCCTACCAGGCCATTCTCGAAGCCCTGCTGGCACGCGCCCAGACCGGCAAGGGGTGCAGGATCGAGGTGTCGCTGTTCGACACCATGGCCGACTGGATGACCGTGCCCCTGCTCCACCACGACTATGGCGGCAAAGCTCCCGGCCGGGTTGGCCTGGGCCATCCCTCGATCGCACCCTATGGCGTATTCCAGACCGGGGACGGCGGCGAACTCCTGATTGCCGTCCAGAACGACAGGGAATGGCGTATTCTCGCGACCGAAGTCCTGGGCCGCGCCGACCTTGCCGATCACCCGGATTTTGCGGCCAATGCCGCAAGGGCAAGGGATCGTGCGGCAACGGACGCGGTCGTCAACGATGCCCTGGCGTCGATGACCCGTGATCAGGCAATCGCCGCGCTGGAAACCGCAGGCATCGCATGGGCGAGCTACAACGGTGTCGACGGGTTATCGACCCACGAGGAACTCCATCGCATGGCCGTGGAGACCCCTCACGGCAGTGCCAACATTCCCGCCCCGGCCGCCCGCCACGACGGCCAACACCGCCCGCCCGGTCGCATCCCCGCTCTGGGGGAACACACCGATGCCGTCAGGCTAGAGTTCGGAAAGGTCTGAACCCCAAAAACAGTGTCATCCCGGTCAAGTGAGCTTTGCGAGCGTGAACCGGGACCTCGATAGATCGACGCAGGCCTCTCGAGGCCCCGGCTCTCTGCTTCGCATCGGCCGGGATGACACTTCAGTTAGAAGTCAGGCGGTGAGTTCGAAGACGAGATGACCACCAGCGCCTGGGTCGAGTTTGACCTCAACGTGGGATACATCCATCGGATCACATGGCTGACCATCGAGCGTGACGGATACGAGCCGGCGGGCCACCGTGTCGGGCAGACCCACACGAACCTCACCTGTTTGAGACGGCAGCATCATCGCACGGCGTGTCGGCGAGAGTTCGACATGGCACAGCCGGCCTCTGGCATTGGTTTCCAGCAGAGTTTCGCCGGCTGATCTGACACGCAACACGTTGTCGGCCACTTCGATATCGGCCAATCCGACAGGAGTCGAAAGGTCATGCAGCGCAACATCGTCCGAGCCATGGGTCAGGGTCCAGCCCTGCCAGGGGTTGACGTCGCTGATCTCGGCGACGGCGATCGCGCTCAGCACCGCCCCCCAGGTGTAGAAAAGATCGGTATCGGGCTGGTCGTCGGCCCGGCCGGTGATCGCCGAGAAGTTCTCGCCGCAGATCCGTTCGTTGGCCCAGTTCAGCATGAAGAGTTCGTAGCAGCGCCGGGCGAAATCACGGGCGACATCGTCATAACCATAACGACGCAAGCCCATATAGGTCGCGAAGTTGAGCGGTGGCCAGACGCGGCCGCGCCAATAGACGTTGTCCTTGAAGGCGGGGTCGGAACGGGCACAGGCCGGGACCGGCCAGTCGCCCCAGAATTCTTCCGTATTGCGCAGGTGCCGATTGACCAGATCGTCGGCCTGTTCGGCTGTCGCCGCACCGCAGAGCATGGCGTAGAAGCTGGTCGGTGCGACGCTGTCGGTAAACTTTCCAGACCACAGGCGGTTGGCAAAGATGCGCCGGTCGGGATCCCAGAGTTGCTCGCGGATCCGTCGCTTCAGGCCATCAGATTGTTCTGCGAGCGCCTTGGCTTCTTCGTCATGTCCCAGTTCGGAAGCCATCAACGCCAGCATCTCGCCATCGAGGGCGAGGAAACAGTTGAGCCCGATATCTTCGCAGTCGAGCGTGCGACTCTCGGCCATCAAACTGGCTTCGTCATGGACCGGTGAGTTGTCCATCATGGATTCGTCCTTGGCCGCCAGCTTGGTGCCGCGATAGAGGCCATCGCCGACCGGTGACGTGCCGTATTCGACCAGACCGTTCTTGTTGCCATCGCGCTCGCGCCACCACCAGGTGTGATTGTCGTGGAGCGGGGTCCAGCCATCATCAATAAACTGCCGGTCGCGTGAGCGCAGGTAATGCATCCAGGTGACCCAGCTCACGATCGGGGGTTGGGTGCGGTCGACCCATGCGTCGTTGCCGGTCAGCAGGCAGGGAAGATTGCCCCATTCGGTCGCCCCGGCAAAAATTGCGCGCTGGTTCTCGTGCGTGACCTCGGTATCGACCAGACCGGCAAGCAGGCCGTGATAGACAGAGTCGTTAAGCCAGACGCCCCAGCCACCAAACTTCTGTGCGACCCAGTTACGCGACTGCTGGGTATAGGAACGATCGTTGTGGCGGTCCCACACGGTCGACCAGGCGACACAGTCACGCACCGCATCGAGCGCACCGGCGAGATAACCGGTGTGTTGGGGTGCCGGTGCCGGTTTCGCGTCCTTGGCCAGCGCTGCATCGGCTGCCAACGAGGCGTCTGCCCGGTTTTCGGCCCAGGCCACGGCAACCTCGAAGGAGCCCATTTCCTCGAGATTGTAGCGCAACACGCCCACGGGACCGGTCGTGCCACGTGACGCCAGATAGAAATAGCCGTGCTCTTCATACTCCTGCGCCAAGGCATCCAGATCATTATGGAAGGTCGCCATCAGCGGAAAGCGCGGGCCCTTGGCGACGACATGCCCACCTGGTGTGGACGCATGGAGTTCGGTCGTTGCGGGGTCATAGGCAACGCCATCGCCGTCATCGCACCACAGGCAGATACAGAGCCAGAATCGCAGGCCCCATTCGCCGTGTTCCAGCGTTTCCCAACTGATCCGGACGCTATCGTCACCATTGCGCTCGACTGCCAGAGCAAGCCGTGTGCCCCCGTGGTCGACCTCCAGGTCGATGTGGCCGGCATCGATGCTGCGCGGGCCCAGCGTGACACCGTTGTGGTGGCCCGGCGGCAGGCGCGTGAAAGCACCCAGCGCGTCCGAATAGGCTGTGACGGCAACATGGCCGCCGCTGGGCAGGTGGATCAGTTCAGCGGGATAGACTGGATCCCAGGTGTTCCAGGACCGTTCAGGCCGCACGGCATGTTTCTTCACGCGGCGCCCCATTGGGCCAGAACCTCATCGGTCGTGCCTATCTCGATCTGGTCCTCGAAACGTCGATAGGTATGGGCGAGGGTCGCGGCATGGGATTCTGGATTGGAGCCGTGGCAGGCATCCGACACAACGATCGTGCGATAACCCCGGTCCATCGCCGTCATCACGGTGCCCAGAACACAGACATCGGTTTCGACGCCGGTGCAGATCACGGTGGAGCACTCGAGTTCATCGATGATAGCGCAGAACTCCGGGCTCTCGAACGCCGAATAGGTCGGTTTGTTCGCGATCCGGGCGGGTGGCACAAAGACCTTGAGCTCGTCGATGACATCAATGATGGCGGGATCCATCACCGACGTCGTCACACTTTGCCAGCGGCGGAAATAGTTCTGCCAGTGACCCCGGGCATCTTCGGCCCGTTCAGGTGTGGTGAACTGGGTAAAGACCGTGCGCTCCGGGCAGTGCTGCGTCAGCCGGATGACATTGGGAAGAATTTCAGGGATCGAGGGTGTGTGCCAGTCGGTTTCGCCGGCAAACAGGCGCTGCATGTCGATACAGACATGCACCGCGTCTTTTCCGATGGGCTGGATTTCCTGCATCAGTCCTCCACGAGAACGGTGTGGTCCGGGGACCAGGTGATGGCGACGGCCTCTTCGGCATCGAACATGCGGTCACCGGCGTTCTGCTGGAACGTGTGCATCGGCCCGGCCGGCGTCTCGACGATATAGGTCACGCTGGTGCCCGAAAAGACGCGTTGCGTGACGCTGCCTTCGACACGGTTGCCGTCCGAAGCCGTGTCGGACAACGCGGTCAGTCGCATTTTTTCAGGCCGCACCGCAAGGGTCACCCGCGAACCAGGCAGCGCCGAACTGGTCACAATCGGCCCGAGCGCTTCGACGCTAACACGGCCATTCTCGACCAGGCCCTCCATGAAGTTCGCATCACCCAGGAAACTCGCGGCAAACCGATTGACCGGGTTCTCGTAAATCTCTCCGGGCGCGCCGATCTGGACGACCTGGCCATCATTGATGATGGCAATCTGGTCCGAGAGTGTCAGCGCCTCTTCCTGATCATGGGTAACGAAGATGGCGGTGATCCCGACCGCGCGCTGAATCTGCTTGAGCTCAATCTGCATTTCCTGGCGCAGGCGTTTGTCGAGCGCACCGAGCGGTTCGTCAAGCAACAACACCTTGGGTTCGGTGACAAGCGCTCGGGCCAGGGCGACACGCTGCTGCTGGCCACCCGAAAGCTGACGCGGCTTGCGCTGTTCCAGCCCGGTCAGGCGCACGAGATCGAGCATCTCCCCGACCCGCTTGCGTGCGTCGGTCTTCGAAACGCCACGGACAGAAAGACCAAAGGCGATGTTATCCATCACCGTCATATGCGGGAACAACGCATAGTTCTGAAACACCATGCCGATATCGCGCCTGTGCGCCGGGATATGGGCAACATCGACCCCTTCGATCAGGATCTCGCCTTCTTCGGGCTCAACAAAACCCGCGATCGAGCGCAACAACGTCGTCTTGCCGCTGCCGCTTGGGCCCAGCAGGGCAAAAAACGAACCGTTCGGGAAGTCGAGCGAAACGTTGTCGAGCGCTTTGAGCTCGCCATAACGTTTGGTGACATTGCGGGCGACAACACCGCTCATCGGTCACCTCCAAACTTCGAAATTCGGGCAAAGATCAGGAAAACCGTCGCTGAGACCAGGATCATGATCGTCGAAATCGCATTGATCTCCGGTGTGAACCCCTTTCGGATCGCCGAGAAAATCTCGACTGGCAGGACCGAAATGCCCGGTGCCGCCAGGAAATAGGAAATCACGAACTGGTCAAACGAAACGGCAAAGGCAAAGAGCGAGGCAGCGACAATACCGGGGGCCATGACCGGAACGGAGACACGGATGAAGGACTGGAGCGGCGTCGCGCCGAGGCTGGCCGCGGCCTCTTCGAGTTCCGGCCCGAAGCTCGCCAGCCGGGCGCCGACCACGATGATGACATAGGGCAGCGACAGGGCGACATGGCCCAGCAGCATGGCATGCAGGCCCCGTCCGATCCCGGTCCAGAAGAACAGCACCAGCATCGAGGTGCCGATGATCAGCCAGGGAATGGTGATCGGCGGGAACAACAGAAGTTGCAGGATACTGCGGCCACGGAAGCGGTAACGGGCAAAAGCAAATGCCGCCATGGTTCCAAGGGTGGTCGCGATGGCGGTGTTGGCCAGCGCTAGCAGGATCGAGTTGAGGCTGGCTGTTAGCAGGCGCTCGTTGCCCGCGAGATCCCGGTACCAGCGCGTCGAGAACTCGAACGGCAGCGCATAGTGCATGGAATCGTTAAAACCCATCAGCGCGAGCACGGCGATCGGCACATAGAGGAAAAACAGCACCAGGCCCAGGAACACACGGCCCAATCCGTCGCCGGTCCGGCAGAGAATGCGATGGGTGTTCATTGC
>JABIUG010000085.1 GCA_018700655.1 Rhodospirillaceae bacterium
GCATCCACCCCAGCGGCTTCTACACCTGGCTCAGGAACCCGCTGAGCAAGCGGGCCCGGGAAGACGCGCGCCAGACCGAGCTGATCCGGAAGGCCTGGAAGGAGAGCGGCAAGGTGTATGGATATCGCAAGCTACATGATGACCTGCTGGATCAGGGTGAGACGTGCTGCCCGAACCGTGTCGCCCGCCTTGCGAGGCAGGCGGACATCAAGGCCCAGATCGGCTACAGGCGCCGGCCTGGCGTTTATGGTGGCAAGCCGTCCGTGGTCGTCGATAACACGCTGGACCGGCAGTTCGACGTGGAGGACCCGGACAAGGTCTGGGTGACGGACAGCCTGTTCAATCTCACGGCCTGGATCTTGCTCGCCAATCTCTGTCGCGCAATCGAGGTTGATATCTGGCGTTATCGCGGTGTCGATGGTGAATCGATCTGCAGCATGATCGGGTTCACTGCGACACAACTGTTCAATTCCTCTGAACCGGAAGAGCCCGGCTCGGACTGGCAGGGTTGGCTGTCAGCGCTGCTGTTGCTGGTTCCTGACGTCGCCGCCGATCGCTCACTGCTGCAAGGCCGGCCCATCGATCCCGAGGCAGCCAGGATGGACGATCCCGATCGTGGTTTGCCGCCGCAGTGGTGGTTGTTCCTCTTGAACGATGATCAGGCCGCCTCCCGCACTGAGAGGGCGTCAACCCGCGATCGGTTCAGTGTCTAGCCGGCCAGGGTAATCGCCAACACCACGATCACGACAACCACCAGCAGTGTCACCGCCCAGCCTTGCCAGGAGTTGGGGGAATAACCGACACCATGCCGCTTCTTGCGGAACCAGGCCTTGCTGTCATCTTGTGTTGGCTCTGTCATGCTGTGAGCATAGCACGTTAGAGGGTATTCGGGCCACGGTCCGGTGGAAGCCATGAGCATTGTGAGTATCGAGCCGGGCGATGCGTCGCCGCTGGCACGCCTGACCTTTCCGGCTTGGCGGCATATCCTGACTGACCCCGGTGAACGTAACCTGGTGATTGCTGCCGCCCGTTCGGGCGCCGAGGATGTCGGTCTGGCATTTGCGTGGATCACCGACGACGGTGAGGCTGAACTGGTCTCGATCTATGTCGAGCCACTCCACAGGTCCGACGACCTCCTGCGTGGCCTTCTGCGCCATATCGAGGCTGTTTGCCGCGCGCAGGGCTGTCACATGATGGGCCACCAGCCGACGATCTGGGAAGACGATCAGGCTCTCGCAGCCCTGTTGGTCGGGGAGGGCTGGTCCCGGCCCATGGTGCGTCAACTCGTCTGCAGCACGACGGTAACCAACGCCCGGTCGACGCCCTGGCTGATGCGTGCGGAGACGCCAAAGGGTTACGGCATCATCGATTGGTCCGACGTCTCGCCTGTCATGCGCGCGGAGCTGAAGAGCCGGGCAGAGGAGGGCCGCGCCTTCTGGCCGGAGTTGCTCGACCCGTTCCGTCACGAGCAGGAACTCTTCCATCCGACCAGCGTGGCTCTGGTGAGCGAGGGGTGCGTGCGCGGCTGGATCCTCTGCCACATTCCGGGTCAGGACACGGTTCGCTGGACCGTCTCGTGGGTCGATGAGAATCTTCAGGGCCTAGGCTACATCGTTCCGCTCTGGAAAGCAGCGGTCGAGCGCCAGGCGACCCGGACAAACCGCGAAGCCTTCATGTGGTCGGTACCACGCGAGTTACCGCGTATGTGCCGCTTCGTCACCCGGCGCATGCGGCCCTGGCTCAGTCGTCTGGGCTATGCCGCGACCATGATCAAACGTCTCGATCAGGAGGCCTGACGCAGGCCCTCACCGGTGGCGATGCCTCCGGTTGCCGGGTCGTCATTCAGGAAACCCTTGTCGAACAGTTCCTGCAGCATTTCATAAACCAGAAAGACGTTATGGCCGGCCTGCAGCACCTGGCTGGCGACCTGTGATGTCGATAACCCACCGGTTTCGATCAGATCCCCCATCATCCTTGCAAAGGGCTGCTGATCGAACGTGCAACAATGTGTGTTGGTCACCAGTTCGAAGCCGCCGGGAATCTGGCGGTACTCTAGGTCGCGCCGAAAACCCAGGATCACGTCGCTGGGAACAACCATGGGCATGAAGCGTTCGACCATGCCTTCGACGACCCGACGATAATCCTCGGCTGTCTCGAAACTCTCCTCTGCGTAGACCCGGTAACCCAGCGGCCAGACTTCGTCGGCGCGGGTGGGTGCAACCAGACGTACGGTGCGCTCCATCAGATTGACCAGGAATCCGGAAACGCAGGCAATGGTGCCATGATCGGCGTTGAACTTGGGGCCGCGGTCGGCCTTGCCCGAAGCCTGCAACTTGAGTCGGCGTACACGGGCGCGGCCCGCATCGGCCTTGCCCCCCAAAGCCTCGTTTTGCTGCTGCACAAGCTCCACACCCAGCAATTCCTCGGCACTGAACTTGTCATGGACATCGCGCAGTGACTTGAAGTTGATGATCGAGAAACGGTTGGTGACGGTGCGGTAGCGGTCGAACAGCCCCAGCACTTCATAAGTCAGGTCGAGATCCTTCAGGGGCGCCGCGCTTGTTGTCTGGGGCAGCCCGCCGGTTACATGATAAAAATCTTCGATGAACTTGGCGTAATCGGGGTTGTCGGCCGGATCGGTTGCCCAGTAACAAAAGCCGGTCTGGGACGATTGGCCGAAGAGGTCGACCATGGCGCCCAGCATGCCACGCCACAACTCGGCAACTTCGGGCGTGTAGGGCTGCCAGCCCTTGAAGCGGTCTGCCGCGATGCCGCAGAACCAGCAGCCGACCGAGCAGCCCTCCGAAAGTTCGTAGGCCACGATGGGATGGGTGATCGAGGTCGCGGTCGCGCCCAACTCGCTGATGCAGCGCATCACCTGGCGTTCGCGCCAGGCATCGAAGGCCGGATTGACCTCGGCGCAGCGACCGGTTTCGCGGATCAGATCACGATGCCGCTTCATGTCATCGATCCAGGAATCCCACATCACCGCCAGCGGCCACTGCACAACCTCTTCTGTGCGCCGATAGCGCAGATGCGCGGCACTGTAGAGCGGTCTGGCCATCGCCGGGTCAATGTCGATGCCATACTCGTCAGCGACCCGTTTTGGATTGTCCTGGTGTTCGCCAAGCTTCTCGCGAAACTCCGCATCGCCCACAAGCCGTTCCATGAAACGTTTGATCTGGGCCACCGTGTACAATTCCTCGGGAGTGCGTTTCTCGAACATCTCGCGGTAGTGGCGCGTCGCTTCGCTCGTTTCACTCATCTTCATGATTCCTTATCTAGGCGGCGCGCGGGCGCGCCAGCTCCCAGTCGACAAGACCGCTGTCGTAGAGTTCCTGGATCATGGCCGAGATTGCGAAGACATCCTCGCCCTCACCCGACATACGTTCCATCACATGACGCACCGTGGCGCCGTCCTTGCCGATCAGGTTGACCAGCCTCTCAATGAAGGGAAAGCCAGACACCGTGTGTTTGACGAAATCGTTGCCCAGATGGAGAGCGCCGTCCTCGACGTTACCTATTTGCAGGTCGTCGCGAATGCGGATGACGGCTTCGCCCTGGAGTCCTTCGGGCATGTGGGCATCAATCATGCGCTCGATCTGATCTGCGAAATCCTCAGGCGTCTCAAACCGGCCCTGATCATAGATGCGATAACCCAGCGGCCAGCGACCCGACGCTGCGCAGGGCGAAACCAATTGTACCTTGCGCTCGACCATGTTGATCAGAAACCCCGAAACACAGGCGATGGTGCCGGTATCGAGCTGCGATCCGTCGGATGCTTCGCGCCCCAGTTCCTGAAGCTGTTCGCGCCGGGAGCGTACCCGTCCGGCCACGGCCTTGTGGGTCAAGGCTCCCTTGTTCTGCATGACAAGTTCAACGGCCAGCAGTTCGCGGGGCGTGAAAGCGGCATGAATGGTGTCGAGCTGGCGCAGACTGATCACCGAGAAGCGGTTGATCACACAAAGTGCCTGGTCGAACAGCGCCATCACCCGGCGGGTCAGGGCTTCGTCCTTGAGTGGTGCGGCCGTTGTTGTCTGGGGCAACCAGCCCACGATGTTCCAGTGGTCGGTGATGAACCGGTCGTAGTCGGGACTGTCCATCGGGTCGGTCGCCCAATAACAAAACCCGGTCTGGGATGCTTCGCCGAAGCGTGCGTGCATCACTTCCAGTACGCCTTGCCACAGGGCCGCATTGTCGGGGGTATAGGGAAAGGCGCCCTGATACTCCTCGGCCGCGATGCCGCAGAACCAGCAACCGACCGTGCAGCCCTTGGTCAACTCGTAAGCCACGATCGGGTGGGTGATGGACCGATTGCGTGGTCCCAGTTCACTGTCGGTGCGATTCATCTGGCGGCGTCGCCACGCGCTGAAGCGCCCTTCATCGGTGTGGCCGGCATGCTCCTTGAGCATGTCGCGGTGCTCCAGGAGTTGCCCGACCCAGCGTGCCCAGAGGAACGCTTCGGACCATTCTTCCTGCCTGCCCTCATCCTTGATGGTCTGCCACAGGTCGTTTTGCCAGATGGGCTTCAGGCGTTCGGCATCGACCGCGAGACCGCGGGCGTCACAAAGCGCCTGCGGTGACTCGCCGGCCTGCAACGCCTCGCGAAACCGGACATCACCGATGTATCGCTCGAAGAAGCGCTTCGTGCTTGCGATGGACTCAAGCTCAGCATCCGTACGCGAAGCAAACATGCTTGCAAAAAAGGCCTGCGCACCCTGTCCGGGAAGAGTGGTGGTTTCTTGTGTCGCTGCCATGGTTCAGATCAGCATCAACTGGCGGCAACCTGATGGGCCGCCGGCAGTCTGGCCGCCGGCACCCTGTGCCAAACAGTTGATGTGCTCAGGTAAGGACGATGACGGCAACCGCGGCTACATCAACTTCCGCTGCGGCTTCGACTGTCGTCTCGGCGACAGTAGCTTCGGTCGTGACCGTAACCGCTGTCTGAACAGTCGCGGTCGCAGTGCTGCTGCCCTTGCCACCGGCAACAGCTTCAAGCTGATCGTCGGA
>JABIUG010000086.1 GCA_018700655.1 Rhodospirillaceae bacterium
ACCGACGACGACCTTGCCGAACCGATGGATCGCGAGTTGGAACGCACCCTCGGCAACATGGGGATCGGTCTCGGGATCGCCCCAGCGCTCTGTCATGGACGAACGCACGTCCTCTGGCAGTTCGGCAAACTTCTCGCGATAGGCCTCAAGCGAAAGCACGGCCTGTGAGCGTTTGCCCCGGCGCCGGACGAGATCGTTGGTCGGACCGGCAAGCAGTTGTGTGATCAGCGCCTCGCCGTCCGATGGCACATCGGCGACATCGTAGCCCTGTGCCGCCAGCGCTTTCAGCACCAAAGCCGCCGAGGCCGGGGTATCGAGGCCAACACCATTGCCGATGCGGGCGTCCTTGTTGGGATAGTTCGCCATCACCACAGCGACGCGGCGCTCGCCCATGGTTTCTTGGCGCAGTCGGGCCCAGGCGGCGGCCAGCCGTGCCGTCCATGCGACCCTGTCTGGCACGGGTTCATGGCGCACCACATTGGTCTGGGTTGCCTCGTCCCAGCGTTTTGCTGACTTGAACGAAATCGCGCGGGCAAGGATGCGCCCGTCGACCTCGGGCAAGGCGACATTCATGGCAATGTCGCGCGGTGCCAGACCACGCATGCCGTCATCCCAGATGTTCTTCGTGCCACCCGACAAAACCGCCTGGATGATCGGGCAATCGGCGCCATCAAACGGGGTCGGCCCACGCTGGGCACCGGGGCTGGCAAGAGAAAAGCCGGTGGCGTTGATGATGACGCCGGGCGCGAAGGTCGCCAGCGCCTCTTCGACAAAGGCTGCGGCGGCGGGATCTTTGAGGCTCTGGCTGTAGAGCGGCATCGGATTGAGCCCGGCATCGCCCAGCGCCGTCACCAGCGCATTGATCGGCGCGCAATCACCTGCCTGCACCAGGGCGCGATAAAACACGATCGCCGCGACCGGACGGCCGGGCTGCCAGTGTTGCGCCATGGCATCAAGCGCCAGGTCGCCGATGCCGGGCCAGTAGCAGCCCGCACGTGGCAACAGCTCCGGCGGCTCGGCTTCAACCGGGTGGCCGGCAAGATTTGCGGCATGGGTGAGGAAATTGACGGCGTTCGCGGCGCCGCCATGGATCAGGTAAGCCCACAGCCGGTCGTAATCGGCATCGCCGACGGTCGAGTGACGGCGCAGTTCGCCGTCGTCCTTGTCGTCTCCGGGCAGGAGCGCGAGCGCAAGGCCGTGCTCGCGCGCGACCGCCGCGACTTCCTCGGTGCCGTAACGCCAGTAGGCCGCGCCACCCAGCAGGCGCACGACGATCACCTTCGCGTTTGCCACGACCGCTTCGACATAGGTATCGACCGAGAGGTTGTGGCCAAGCTGCATGACATTGGCCAGACGCAGCGATGGCGCTCCATCCCCGCGCGCAGCGGCAGCATCAGCGAGCAGCGCAAGTTCGGTGTCGGCCGCCGACAGCACGACGATCTCACCGGGGCTCTGGCCCAGATCAATCGCTTCGGTGCCGTCGGAAACCTCACCGGGCTGTGCTGCCAACAGATGCATCAGATGATCCGTCCGCCCAGTTCACCGGCAATCGCGTCGGCATCAAGACCCTTCAGGCCAATCACCACCAGTTCGCTGCGGCGGGTTTCATCGGCGGTCCAGGGGCGGTCGAAGTAACGCTCGAAACGACCGCCGACACCCTGCACGACATGGCGCATCGGCTTCCCGGGAATTTCGAGGAATCCTTTCACACGCAGAATGTCGTGGCGCGCGACAGTCTCCTTCAAGAGGATTTCGAGGGCCTCGGGTTCGCCGACCGCATCGAAGCCGAGCGTGAAGCTATCGAAATCATCATGGTCGTGATCGCCGTCGACGCCGTCATGGTGCGAAGGCCGGCTGTCGAGATCATCTTCGGCAGCGGCACCCAGGCCGAGCAGGACGAGCGGGTCGACCCCGCCGCCCGAAGCCGTCACCACCTTGGTCGCGTCGCGGCGGTTGTCGTCGACAATCGCGCGTGCGCTGATCGTGGTTGCTTCATCCATCAGGTCGGACTTGTTGAGCACGATCATGTCGGCAGCGAGAAGCTGTTCCTCGAAGACCTCTTCAAGCGGGTTTTCATGGTCGAGATTGGGATCGGCCTCGCGCTGGGCGGCGACCGCATCGGGATCATCGGCAAAACGGCCGTCGGCAACCGCGCGTCCGTCGATCACCGCAACCACGCCATCGACTGTCACCCGGGTTTTCACTTCCGGCCAGTTGAACGCCTTGATCAGCGGCTTGGGCAACGCCAGACCACTGGTTTCGATGATGATGTGTTCGGGCGGATCGGGCCGGTCGATCAGGGCCTGGATCGTGGGCAGGAAATCATCGGCCACGGTGCAGCAGATGCAGCCGTTGGCCAACTCAACGATGTCCTCGTCCTTGCAATCCTCGAAGCCGCAGCCGCGGATCAATTCGCGGTCGACGCCTAGATCACCGAACTCGTTGATGATGAAGGCAAAGCGGCGCCCGCCGGAATTTTCGATCAGATGGCGGATCAGCGTCGTCTTGCCCGCGCCGAGAAAGCCGGTCACCACGGTCGCTGGGATTTTGGGGGCAAGGGTCATCGTGTGTCCTTCAAGGTCTGTGTCAGGCCGGCGGTGACAAAATCGACACGCCCGGCCACCGCCGCAATCGATTGATGAAGCAGGCCAGCCGCGTCACGGAAACGCCGGGCTAGAGCGTTATCTGGAACAATGCCCTGACCGACTTCGTTGGAGACCAGGATCACCGGGCCCGTCACCCCGGTCAGGGTTCGCGCAAGTTTCTCGGTTTCGGCCGCAACGTCTCGTTCCGCCGCCATCAGATTGGCAAGCCACAGGGTCAGGCAATCGACCAGAATCGCGCGTTTCGGCCCCGATTCCACCGCCAGGATTTCAGCCAGGGCCAGCGGCTCCTCGATCGTCATCCATTCGGGCCCGCGCCGACTGCGATGGAGCGCAATGCGCTCGCTCATCTCGCCGTCGCCGGCCTGGGACGTCGCGAGGTAGATCTTCACCAGCCCGGTCGCGGCAATTCTGGCTTCTGAAACGGCACTTTTGCCCGAGCGGGCGCCGCCCAGCACCAGGCACACGAAGGGGTTTCCGGCCTGTTCGGGATTGCGGTGCGCAGCTTGCGCGTCTGAGACAACGTTGACGGACAAACGACCTCCCTCCGAGGCGCGTGGGGTCCAGGCTTGGAACGGGGGAGGTTTCCTGGCTCCGGCTCATCGATCCCTTGAAGCCCCTTCCCGGCGATACCCTCTTGTGGGGTCTTGCCAGTGGGTCAACGCTTCGGATCTCACCGATACAGTTGCGGGGGCAGCACCGGCCTTGGAGCAGGACTCCGCACCGGCTTCCCTCATCACGTTCCGGGCGGGAACCTAGCAGAGAGTTGAGTGGTCGAGAACCAAGAAAGAAGGGGCACCAAACTGGATGCCTCTTTTCCTGATTGCACCCTGACTACTTGCAAGGATTGGTGTCGATAATCTGTTTCCAGTTTCCACCACGCCCAGGCGTCGGCGGAGCCGGCTCGCCTTCCACCATAGTCGCCTTGCGGCCACTCTTGATATCGCGGTAGATTCCGGAGAGAGGTCTTTAATCTTGAAGAAGGCGATGTAGTTTTAATATGGCCGGACAAGCTGTCGTTGGATAGCTACGATGACATGAGCGCATGGTTGAAGCTGATTTTGCGCAAAGCAGAACGCGTCGCTCACATGAGCGATGAGATTTCTACAAATCAAACCGACTGATTTGTGTCCTCCGGCGGCATGTGGGGCTGGCGGTTCATGTAGACAACGCGCCAGTTTTCGGCGTGGCCATCGTCGCCGGTGAAATGATCAATCCGCGTCAGCGAGATGTTGTCGGTGGCAAAGCGCAGGCCGGTTTCGGGATCGAGGTCGAGTGCCAGCGCCAGTGCCGCGCGGATCGTGCCGCCGTGGGCGACGGCGATGATATCGCGTCCGGCCCATTCATCGGTCAGGCGGTGGATCACGCGGGTCGTGCGCACGCACAGGTCGGCAAAGCTTTCGCCGTTGGGTGCGCGATGGGTCGCTGGCGCAAGCCAGAAACGGCTTGCTGTCGGCAGGGCAAAGACCTCGTCGTGGGTCAGGCCGTGCCAGTCCCCGAAATCCTGCTCGCCCAGGCCCTCTTCCTCTGCCGGATCGATCACACGGCCACCGGCAGCCGCAATCGCCGCAGCGGTTTGTTTGGTCCGCCGCAGATGGCTTGTCACCCAATGGGCCTCATCGGGCAGGATCACATCCAGCGCCTGGTAGGCGGGTGGATTGTCGGTGTCACAATTGGGATCGGTCGAGCCGTAAACCCGGCCGTTCGTTTCGGTCACGGGTGCATGACGCACCCACCACCAGCGTGTCTGGGTCATGTGTTTTTCCTTGTTCCCTCAGGCGCCGGGCGCGAGCTCCGCTCGCTTGGCTTTCGGGCCATGCGGCCCGGACGCGCAGTCGCGCGCCTGTCGGCCCCAGGGGGCCTCCCGCCTGCCTTGATGTTGGAGGATCGGGGTTCTTGCATGCCGCTAGTATGCCGCAACCACGGCTGCAAGCACGCCGATTTCGGTGACCTGTTGAATCGCGCCCAGGACATCACCGGTCTGACCGCCGAAGGCACGCCGGGCTGCCCGGGCCATCAGGCAGGCGGCGCAACAGCCCAACAGCAGCGCCGGCGCCCAGGTCCAGGGGAAGAGCAGGGCAAACAACAACGCACCCGCCAGGATCAATGCCGTGACGGTGTCGGTGAAGGCCGGGATGCCAGCACCGGCGCCCAGTCCGTCCTTGCGCGCCAGCGGCATCATGCGCATCGCAACGACAACATTCGCACGCGACAGCGTGCCTGCCGCGATCAGGGCGACCAGCGCCACCTCGGGCAGTGCCAGGGCAGCGAGCGCACCAATCCGGGCGGCCAGCACCAATACCAGCGCAATCACGCCGAAGGCACCGATCCGGCTGTCGCGCATGGCGTCGAGCTTACGCTGTCGTTCGCCGTGGACCCCGAAACCGTCGGCAACATCGGCGATCCCGTCTTCATGCAGTGCGCCGGTCAGGACGATCGTCGTCAGTACCGCGAATACGGCCGAAAGCCAGGGGTCGAGGCCGATCCAGTGAGCCAGCATGTAGGCCAGCCCGCCGATCAGACCGACCCCGGCACCGACCAGCGGAAAAACCGCCACGGTCCGCGCCAAAGGGACATCGTCGGGGCATTCGACCGGCAGGCGGGTCAGGAACGCAGTTGCTACCCTGATCCGCGCGAACCAGTCGGGCTGGGCATCGTCATCGGCCATGGCTGCTTATCCGCTGCTCTCCGGCAGGGGTCAAGCGCGAGCACACAAAGCGTTCAACTGGCCCCGATCTGCCCCGGCGTGACGGCACCAGACAGGGCCCGGCGCGTCACACCGGTTAGATCCGATTCACACGATGTTTCGTCCAGCGCATGAATTGCTCTAGCGTTCGCTCCTTCATTTCTATCGGTAGCCAGCCCATGACCCCATCATCCTTCGACGATATCCGCCGCCTCGTGGCCGACATGCCCGGCGCCGATGCCGCCGCCATCGAGGCGGCGCAGGCGCGTGATGGCCAGCTGACCAAACCGCCCGGTTCGCTCGGCAAGCTCGAACAGATCGCTTTGTGGCTGGCGGGCTGGCAGGCCAGTGCATCGCCGCGGGCCGAGCGGATCGAGATCATGATCTTTGCCGGCAATCATGGCGTCACCGCCCAGGGCATCTCTGCCTTTCCCCCCGAGGTGACCTTCCAGATGGTCGCGAACTTCGAACACGGCGGTGCCGCGATCAATCAGCTTGCGGCGCTCCTGGGTGCCGAACTCACCGTGGTTCCGCTTGAGCTTGATCGCCCGACCCGGGATTTCTGTGCCGGGCCCGCGATGACGGAAGCCGAAACCTGCGCTGCCTTCGCGATTGGTTTTGAGACGGTGAAGGAGGCTGATCTCGCCTGTATCGGCGAGATGGGAATCGGCAACACGACCGTGGCGGCAGCCCTTTCGGCCGCGCTGTTCGGTGGCACGGGGGGTGACTGGGCCGGGCCCGGCACCGGGCTTGATCCCGAAGGCGTCAATCGCAAGGCTGAGGTGATCGACCGGGCGCTGGCGCTCCATGGTGACCGGTTGGGCGATCCGCTCGAGGCCCTGGCCTGTCTTGGCGGGCGCGAGATCGCGGCCATGGCCGGCGCCCTGCTTGCCTGTCGCCACAAACATGTGCCGGTCATCCTGGATGGCTACGTCAATTGCGCCGCCGCCGCTGTTCTCAAGCGGCTGGACGCCGACGCGCTCGATCACTGTATTGCCGGGCACCGCAGTGCCGAACCCGCAGCCGGACGCCTGCTGGGCCATCTCGACGCCGATCGTCAACACGAGCCCCTGCTCGATCTGGAGATGCGTCTGGGCGAGGGTTCCGGTGCGGCAACCGCAGCGCTGCTGGTGAAGGCGGCGGTGGCGACCCACAACGGCATGGCGACCTTTGCCGAGGCAGGCGTCGCCGGCAAGGAGAGCTGAGGAAGAGCGTTTTGGCAAAGGACGAACGCAGAGCCATCGGCCTTGCCCGTGGCATCGCGCGCCTGTTCGAAGCGATGGACCAGGTGAGTCTCGCCGAATTCACGGTCAGGAACGGGCGGCGCGCCGATGTCATCGCGCTCGATGCAAAGGGCCTCTTCACCATTGTCGAGATCAAGACCTCGCTCGCCGACTTTCGCAGCGACGCCAAATGGCGCGAATATCTCGACTTCTGCGATTTCTATTATTTCGCCGTGCCCGAGGATTTTCCCCAGGAAGTGCTGCCCGACGAGCACGGCCTGATCGTCGCCGACCGTTACGACGCAACCATTCTGCGCCCCTCTTGCGAGGCCCCGATGAACGCGTCAAGACGCAAGGCGCAAACCCTGCGCTTTGCCCGCCTGGCCGCAAGACGCCTGCGCGAATTGACCGATCCGGGGATCTGACCGAGGCTGCGGCCATGCTGAACCGCAAACCCCTTGTGCCGCCACCGTTCGGCGTGCCCGAACGCCTGGAAACAGCCCGCTTCATCCTGAGCATGCTCACCATCCATAATGTTGTGCGCGACGATGACGCCGTGATGTCGAGCACCGAACATCTGCAGACGACTGGAAGGCTCTGCCGGAACACGACGGGCCACCGTGGTGACCGACAACCTCGAACGGTCGGCATGACGTGACCGGCTTGCGCGGACACGCCGTCGCCAGCCTGTTGCGCGACGGCAGCATCCGGCGGGTCTGGGCTGTGGGCCTGTTCGCAGGCGTCGCCCGCTGGCTCGAAATGCTGGTCGCCGGAATCTTTGCCTTCGACGTGACGGGCTCGCCCATGCTCGTGGCCCTGTTGCTTCTGCTGCGCATGGCTCCCTTCGCGCTCTTCGGCCCCTTCATCGGCACCCTGGCCGACCGTCTGCCGCCACGCCTTCTGCTCACGGTCGGCCTGGCCTGCGCCAGTGCCGTCTCCACCACCGTGTTCGTATTCTTCCTGCTCGATCTCGACGCCTACTGGGTCGTCGCCCTGGCCTGCTTTATGGCCGGCCTGATCTGGTGCAGCGACATGCCGCTGCGGCGCCGTCTTCTGGGTGACATCGCAGGGCCGGACCGACTGGCGGCCGTGATGGGGATCGATTCAGCCACCGGCAACGGCACCCGCATGCTGGGACCGCTGATCGGCGGCGGACTCTACGCCTGGCTCGGGGCGGGCGGCGCATTCGGTCTGGCCGCCGTCCTGTTTGCCATCAGCGCGCTGCTGGTCGCCGGGCTTCGTGTGGCGCCGGTCGGTATGACAGCCACGGCAGCGCCGCAACGGCTGCTGCGCCAGATGCGCGATGCCATCCAATTCGCCCTGCGCGACCGCGATGTCCTGGCAATTCTTTGCATCACCGTGATCTTCAACATCTGGGGTTTCCCCTTCATCTCCATGATTCCGGTAATCGGCGCCGACGAGCTGGGTCTCGAGCCCGGTCGTATCGGCATGCTCGCCGCCCTCGAAGGCGCCGGCGCTCTGACGGGCGCCCTGACTGTGGCCTTCGTCGCACGGCCCCGGGCATTCCGCATGATCTATGTCGGCGGCACGGTCTGCTACATGATCATGGCCTATGTCGCCGGCAGCCTGGGCAGTGCGCTTCCCGTAGCAGCCGCCATTTTCTTCGTCGGGCTCGCAGGGTCCTGTTTCGGCACCATGCAGTCGACCCTGATCTATGCCACCGCGCCGGACGGCATGCGCGGGCGCATGTTCGGTCTGGTGGTGCTGGCGATCGGCACCGGCTTGATCGGCTTTGCCAACATCGGCCTGATGGGTGAACTGTTCGGCGCCTCGGTCGCCGTGCGCATCGTGGCCGCCGAGGGCCTCCTCCCGCTCCTGATCGTGACCGTGCTTTGGGCGAAGCACAGAATTGCGGTCGCCGCCTCGGGCCGCTGATCGACCTTCGTTCAACAGGCCCGGGGATTGCGTTGCGTCAAAGCGTGATGGCGCAAGGCGCGCTATGCTGCCGGCATGAGCCAGAGCAAGTCTCAAACGCCCGGACTTCGCCGCCGCCTTGGCGTCGTCAGCCTGACCCTCTACGGCGTCGGCGTCACGGTCGGCGCGGGCATTTATGTCCTGGTCGGCAAGGTTGCCGGTCTGGCTGGAGGCATGGCGCCGCTGGCCTTTCTTATCGCTGCAGTGGTCGCCGGTATGACCGCGATGTCATTTGCCGAACTTTCGGTGCGTTATCCCCGCAGCGCCGGCGAAGCGATCTATATCCGCGAAGGTTTCGGCAGCGCGCTCGCCTCCCTCGTGATCGGCCTGGCGGTCGCTGCCGCTGGCCTGGTCTCGGCCGGTGCGGTGGTCGTGGGTTCATCGGGTTACGTCGGGACCCTGGTACCGCTGCCGCTATGGTCGATCCAGATCCTTCTGGTCGTGATCCTGAGCGGGATCGCTATCTGGGGCATCGCTGAATCGGTCGCCATCATCGGGCTGATCACGATACTCGAGACCGGTGGGCTTCTGCTTATCCTGGTCGTCGCCCTGCCCGCCGCGCTTGATGGTCCGGCTGTCGCGACCAGCGCCGCAACGCCGGGCTTCGACGGCATGATGGCCGCGGTGGTGATCGCGTTTTTTGCCTTCATCGGCTTTGAAGACATGGTCAATGTCGCCGAGGAGGTGCGTGAGCCCGAACGCACCATGCCACGCGCCATTGTTGTGACGCTGGTGATCACCACCCTGCTTTACGTCTCACTTTCCTGGGTTTCCTCGGCCGTGACCGGCGCCGATGCCCTGGCAGCGAGCGATGCACCACTCAGCCTGGTGTTTGAGCAGGCGACCGGCTGGTCGGCCGCGCCCTTCGCCGTACTGGCCGCCTTCGCGACCCTGAACGGCGCGTTGGTGCTGATCATCATGGGCTCGCGCATTTTCTACGGAATGGCATGCCAGGGAACCCTGCCCAAGGTACTGGCGGGCGTCTGGACTGCAACCGGCACGCCTGTCGTCGCGACCCTTGCGGCGGCAGCTTTCGTGCTGATTGCAGTGCTGTCATTACCGATCGAAACCCTGGCGCAGGCCGGATCGGTCCTGACACTCACCGTCTTTACCGTGGTGAACCTTGCGCTGGTCGCGATCAAGCGCAAACGGATCATGACGAAGGGCAGTTTTCACGTGCCGGTCTGGTGGCCCTGGCTGGCAGCGCTGGCGAGCGGCGGTGTGCTGGCCGGAGAGATCGCCCGACTGGCGTTTTAGAGCGCTCCTGTCGCGCTACTGCTTCGCGCAACTGGTCGCAACCGCCTTCATACCGTCATGGGACGAGAGAATCTGCGCATAGGTCGCGCCTTGCTGGGCGAGGGAAAGCGCGCCCAGTTAATAATCCAGGAAGTCCTGGGCGCTCATCCGCGCACCAATTTCGCGCGCCGTGCATTCACAGAAGTTTCTGGCCCGCTGGTTATCGCCGACAGCATCGACACAACCGGTGTAGAAGGCCTCCAGCATCTCGATCGGTACGTCAGCCGCGACTGCGCGATCGATCCCGCCGAACAGCGCGCCGGTTACGGCCAGTAGAACGAACATCCTGCGCATGAAGCCAAACTCCCAAGGAATGGCACCACGCATTATAGTGCAGAAGCCATCGAGATTGCGCCCGCCCCCGCAACGGCGTTAAATCAGCGCACCTCTTGTGGAGACCCGCCCCATGAACATGCCCGAAGGTTACGGTACGCGCCTTTCGCGCACGCTCACGATGAGTCCTGATCCCGTGGTCTATGCCAGCGATGCCACCTGGCAGGCCGAACGGCGCACGGTCTTTGCCGCGACCTGGCAGTATGTCGGCGATGCCCGCAAGCTCACCCTCACCGGCGATCATCTTGCGGCGAGTTTCGCCGGTTATCGTGTGATCGTGGTGCGCCAGGCCGATGGCAGCCTGAAAGGTTTCCACAACATCTGCCGCCATCGCGCCGCGCCGGTGATCGAGACCGATGGCTATGGCCGCTCGGCCGTGCTGACCTGCCCCTACCACCGCTGGGCCTATGGCCTTGATGGCGGTCTGCGCACGACGCCGGAGTTCGGCGAGGTCGCCGGGTTCCGCTGCGAGGATCACGGTCTGCTCGGCGTCCATGTCGATGTCTGGCGCGAGCACATCTTCGTCCATCTGGGCGACGAACCCAAACCTCTGGAGAAAGCGCTCATCGACATGCCCGGCCTGGTCGGCGACAGGCCTCTGGAGCGCTGCACGCTTTACGATTCCTGGTTCATCGACTTCGACGCCAACTGGAAGGTTTATCTCGAGAACTATGTCGAGGGTTACCACGTACCTTCGGTCCACCTCGCCTTTAACGCCGAACTCGAGCCCGGCAGCTTCACGACCAAGGCGCATCGCAACACCATCACCATGCGCGCCGATGCCAAGGCCGGCGGTCTTTATGAGGGTCTGTGGACCTGGACCTGGCCTGCCTTCACCCTGGTCCTGTTTCACGGCGGCTACGACATCTCGCGTATCTGCCCGATCAGCCCGGAAAAGACCCGCGTGCATTTCGACATTTATGTCGATCCCAAAGCCGATCTCTCCGACGAACAGAAAGCGGCCACCTCGAAAGGCGTGCGCGACCTCGTCGCCGAAGACATGGCAATCAGCGAAGCCGTCCACGCCAACCTCGCCTCGGGAGTCTTCCCTGGCGGCCCCTTGAGCCCGCGCCACGAAGAAGGTGTCGCCCTGTTCCACGACAAGCTGCGGGCGGCCGGCGTGGCCTGAAGTTCTGTTTGTTTAGCCTCACGCGCCGGCGCCTGAGGCTAAACAATAACAAGACCTCGCCTTAGCCCCACGCCTCCCTGATCTCGTCCTTGTGCAACGCCAGCCAGAGAACCGGCACCACCGTGTTGGCGGCGACGATGCGGCCGTCTTCGACCATGGCGAGTGCCTGCGTGAAGGGCAGAACGTGGACCTTGATGTCCTCGTGTTCGTCCGCAAGACCGTGATGGCCGCCGACCCCCGTGCTGTCCGCCTCACCGATGAAGACGTGGAGTTCTTCGGTGACGGCGCCGGGGCTGACCAAAAACCGCATGACGCGGTGAAGCGCACCCAGTTCCAGCCCGGCTTCTTCCCTGGCTTCACGTCGCGCCACCTGATCGGGCGCTTCACCCGGTTTCATGCCTCCCGCAATCGCCTCGATCAGCCAGGGCGGTTCGGTCGTCTGTGCCGCAGCAGGGCGGAACTGCTCGACCAGAACGACACTGTCGCGCGCAACATCGTAAGGCAGGACGCACGTGGCATGGCCACGATCAAAGACCTCCAGACCATGCTCGGCCGACCAGCCACCATCGTGCTTTCGATAACGCAAATGCCAGCGGTCGGCGCGAAAATACCCTTCATAGAGCACCTCCTTGCGCAGGATCTCGTAACGTTTCTCACTCAAAGAAAAAACCCTTCCTCGGCCAGGGCTTCGCGGTAACGCTCGGTGTCCGGCGCACCGAAGCAGCAGAACGTGACGCTGTGGGGCGTGTCGTGGCGGCTGAAATGGCCGATCACCTCACGGATCGCGATACGGCAGGCGCGCTTGATCGGAAAACCATAGACCCCGGTGGAAATCGACGGGAAAGCCAGCGTGGCAAGATCGTCGCGCTGGGCAAGCATCAGGCTGTTGCGATAACAATCGGCGAGCCGGCGGTCCTCGTCACCGCCGCGCCAGGCCGGGCCGACGGTGTGGATGACATGGCGCGCCTTGAGATTAAATCCCCGCGTGATCACCGCCTGGCCGGTCGGGCAACCGCCGATCTCGCGGCATGCCACCATCAGTTCGGGACCGGCCGAGCGATGGATCGCGCCGTCGACTCCGCCGCCGCCGGCCAGGGCCTCGTTGGCGGCATTGACGATGGCATCGATATCCAGCGTCGTGATGTCGCCATCGACCAGACGAATCCGGTCGCCCGCTGTCACGCGGTAGCATCCAGCGCCGGCCCCAGCCGGCGGCCGACATATCGGGCGAGATCGAGGATGTTGCCTTCAAGCGGGGCAGGTGCCAGCGGACCCGGCGCATGATGGTCGCTGGCGTAGCCCAACATCATCGGCTCGAGCACGGAACGGTCCTCTTCCATGGTCTGCTGGAACAGCTCGATCGCGCGATCGACCGCGCTTTGGGGCCATTCACCCCAGAACAGGACGCCGGCCTTGTAGCGCACCTTGTCGGGGCCCTCGGGCTGGAGACACAGGAAGGAGCTGTAGTCTGCGCCCAGACCGATGCCGCTACCGGCCTGGACCATCGCCATGATGCAGGTGTTGGATTGTTCTTTCGTGCAATCTGGATGGCCTGATGTGACACGCGGCAGGTCTTCGGGAAATCCGACGGAATAACCAAACCAGTGTTCGCCCGGCGTGAGGTGTTCGCACATGTCGGTCGGGTTGAGATTGGCCAGCCCGGTCTTGTGCAGCGGCGAGAGGTGATAACCCTCCATGTAATTGTCGATCATGGATTTCCAGTTGGTCTCCCAGGTCTCCTCCAGGATGTAACCCAGCCACATCTCTTCCATGTGATAGGGCGCGATCTTGGCCTCCAGCTCGGCAACGCTGGGTGCAAACGGTGCCGCATCCTGCTCGAGGTTGACGTAGATGAAACCCATCCAGGTCTCGCAGCGGAATTCTGGCAGCTTGCAGCCCTTGACCGTGAAACCGTCGCGCTCCTCGATCTTGGGCGCGGCCTTGAGCTGGCCGGTCATGTCATAGGCCCAGTGGTGATAGGGGCAGAGCAGGCGCCGGCCCTTGCCCTTTTCAGTGGCGATCAGGGTGCCGCGATGGCGGCAGACATTGGACAGCGCGCGGATCTTGCCATCGGTCCCATGGGTGATCACAAGCGGTTCGTTGGCCAGCCGATAGGGCATCCACTGGCCCTTTTCGGCAATCTCCTCGATGCGGCCGACACAATGCCATTCCTTCTTGAAGAGGTGCTCGACCTCCAGCCTGGTGAAGTCGGGATCGGTGTAAAACGCCGACGGCATCGTCCAGGCCGCATCATGGCTGCTGTCGAGCGCTGCCTTGAGCGCGGTGTTAACCTTCGCCAATCCATCGGTCATGGCCGTCTCTCCCTGGAGCGGGTCATCTTCGATAAAGACAGAGCAACTTCAAAGGCTCTGATTCTACCAGCAGATTGCGGCCCCCCCTGCCACAGCGTCAAGCACGACACGACAGAAGGGGCCAGCCTCACGGGCAACACCATCCCTGCGGCATACACCTGAACTGAAGTGGTGCCGCAAGGCGTCATCCTGCTCTATGCTGCCCGGCTACCCGAGAAGGCCCCCATTCCATGGCAAGAGCGAGACCGATGCGCGACAGTTATTCCCACCCCCGTTCAACCGTCTATGCCGAGCACGGCATGGCGGCGACCTCACACCCCGCCGCTTCGCAGGCAGCACTTCATATCCTGCAGACCGGCGGCAACGCGATGGATGCGGCGGTCGCTGCAGCCGCGACCCTGGCGGTCGTCGAGCCGATGTCGACCGGCGTGGGCGGTGATGTCTTCTGTCTCTACGCGCCGGGCGGCTCGTCCGACATCATCTCCTACAACGGCTCTGGCCGAGCGCCCGCTGCCGCCGAGGCCCAGTGGTTTCTGGACAACGGCATCGAGAAGATCGAGAGCGAAAGCCCGCATGCCGTCACCGTGCCGGGCACGATCGATGCCTGGTGCCGTCTGGTCGACGATCACGGCAACATGGAAGTCGGCGAGGTCTTGCGACCGGCGATCCATCACGCCGAAGAGGGTTACACCATCGCCCCGGTGGTCCATGAGTCCTGGGTCGATGCCGAAGAACGCCTGGGCAATGACAAACATGCCGGCAAGGTTCTGCTGGTCGACGGCAAGGCCCCCGCGCGGGGTTCGATCCATCGCCAGCCCTTGCTGGCGGCAACCATGAAGGCGGTGGCCCAGAAGGGCCGTGACGGTTTTTACACGGGCTGGGTCGCCGAAGACATTGTTGCCTATCTGGGCGAGCTGGGCGGCCTGCAGACGCTCGACGACTTCGCCGCGGCGGCGGGCGAATATGTCGATCCGATCTCGACCGAAATGAACGGCTACCGCGTCCATGAATGCCCGCCCAACGGCCAGGGCATTGTCGCGCTGATGATGATGAACATCCTGAAAGGCTTCGATATCGCCTCGATGGATCCGCTCTCGGCCGACCGCCTGCATCTGACCCTGGAGGCCGGACGCCTGGCTTTCCGTGACCGCGCCGAATATGTCGCCGATCCCACGATGGCCGATGTCCCGGTCGATATCCTGCTCTCGGATGCCTATGCCGATCAGCTGCGCGCACAGATCGATCCCAAACGTGCGATGAAGGAAGTGCCGGGGCCGTCGCTGCCCAGCACACCCAACACGGTCTATCTCACCGTGGTCGACAAGGACCGCAACGCGGCGAGTTTCATCAACTCGACCTATTTCTCCTTCGGCTCGTCGCGCGTTGCGCCCAAGTCCGGCGTCGTGCTGCAGAACCGCGGCTGCGGCTTTGTCATCGAACCGGGTCACCGCAACTGCATCGCGCCGGGCAAACGGCCGATGCACACCATTATTCCGGCCATGCTGACCAAGGGTGACAGGGCGGTCATGCCGTTCGGCGTGATGGGCGGCGATTACCAGCCCTGGGGCCACACCCATGTGCTCCAGAACATGCTGCTCTATGGCATGGATCCCCAGGAGGCGCTCGATCTGCCGCGCTACAGCCATGAACACGGCGCGGCGATGCTGGAGCCCTCGATCCCCGGCCATGTCATGCACGAGTTGGCACGGCGCGGCCACAAGGTTCAGATCACGCCCGAAGCCCATGGCGGCGCCCAAGCGATCTGGATCGACTGGGAAAAGGGCACGCTGGCTGGCGCCACCGAGCCCCGCAAGGACGGCATCGCGCTGGGTTATTGAGTGCTGTGTCTGTTGCAAGCCCTGACGAACTGTCCACTGGCGAGGCTGGAAACGTGTGGAATCAAAGGGTTTTTTCCCGCACGATGCAGGTGATGGCACGGTTATCTTTGAAGGCGGGGCGTTGAGCGACCGACAGCCCTGGTCGGTACGCGGCGTGGACCGAGAGGCCCGCGACAAGGCTGCGCGCGCTGCCCACGAGCGGCACATGACAATCGGCGAATGGCTGAGCGAAGCCGTCATCAAGACCGCCAACCACGACCTCGGCATCGTCAGCGCGGAAAACAACACCAACCTGCCGGCCAAGCAGGACCGCACGCCCGAACTGGCCAACGCTCTGGGCTCGCTCGTCACCCATCTCGAAAAGTCGGGCGGCGGCGGCAGTGAACTCGCAACCCGGATCGACCGGACCGAGGCCGTGCTGACCGGGCGCATGGAACAGATCGCCGCGGCGATGTACGGCGTGATGCAGACGGTCGAGAAAAACAGCGCCCGCACGGTCGAGCACGACCCCCGGCAACAGGCGATCGCCGAGGAACAGGCGCGTATCGCCGAGCAGATCGCGATGATGTCGTCAGCCGAAGAGCGCCGCCAGGAACAGATGGTCGCGATCGCCGAGGCGCTGACCATGCTGGCGACCAAGGTTGATACCGCCCCGGTCCAGCCCGCCGCTGCGCCGGTTTCAGAGCCGTTGCCCCAACCAGTGGCCGAACCTGAGCCACAACCCGCACCTGTCGTGCCGGATGTCGCGGGCCATGCCGGGCCCGTTGCAGAAACAAGCGCACCATCGACATGGCCCGATGACGACGAAGAGCCGCTCACCGTGGGCCTGGAGCCGCTCGATCCCGAGCCGGAACCACAGCTGCGTGTCGAGCCCCGCCTGGAACGCGACGCCCCGGCTGGAACCGACAGTTTTCGGTATGCCAACGACACTGTGCGTCCGCACCAAACCGCCGAGCCCCAGGCCATGCCGCGCCACCACGATCCCCGCGCCGAAGAAGTCGCCCGCCAGATACGCGAAGCCGCCACCGCACCACCCTCGATGCCTGATGACAACGATGACGAACCCCGACGCCCGGGCCTGCTCGGCCGCCTGTTCAACCGCGACTGAACGGGTTCAGCGCACCCCCTCACCCCAACCCTCTCCCCGAGGGGAGAGGGCCGGGGTGAGGGTCGACGCCAATCGTGAGGGCCCGTGCCGATAGCCCGGCTCAGGGGTCGCGGCTGAGGCCTTCGGCTTCGAGCCGGTCGAGATAATCCTGCCAGATCGTTTCCTGATCGCGGCCCAGTTCGTAGAGGTGGTTCCACGAGAAGATGCCGGTGTCGTGCATGTCGTCAAAGGCGATCTTGATCGCATAATTGCCGACCGGGTGGATGTTCATGATGCCGATATGACGCCGCCCGGGGATGGTCTTCTTCTGGCCGGCGCCATGGCCCTGAACCTCTGCCGACGGGCTTTCAACGCGCAGCAGTTCGGCCGGCAGGGCGACCTTGATGTCATCATCAAAATCGACTTCCAGAATTTTTTCGGCCGACTTCAGACGGATCTCGACCGGCCAGTGACGGGTCGGTTCGGCGTCCGATTTCACGTCTTGGCCTCATCGAGCTTGCGTGCCTCGTCGATCAGCATGATTGGGATGCCGTCGCGGATCGGATAAGCCAGGCACGCCTGCTCACTGATCAGCTCCTGGCTCTCGCGATCATAGGACAGCGCTCCCTTGGTCAGCGGACAGACCAGGATTTCCAGCAACTTGGGATCAACTCCGGCTTCACTCATCGCTCCGCACTCCTGCTTGGTGCCCTTGTAGGCTGGTCACATTACATCAAGGAATCACTGCCGCACGACCTCGTCCTCGTCGTCACCGCCGCCCATTTGCAAAAGCGCGATCAGCGTCTGGGCACGGGCAACAAAATCGACCGCTTCGAGCAAGGCCTGCTTTTCGGGAGGCTGGAACGGGCAGACCATGGAAAGCGCCGTCACCAGGCTTTCGTCATCGGCCTTTTCGATCGCTTCCCAGTTGGCTTCGATCTGCTTGCGCTGGAAAAACGCCTTGAGGTGATCGATCAGGATGTCGCGTTCGATCACACCGGTGCCTCCCTGGGAGCGCAGGTCGTCACCGAAGCTGGCAAAATCAGGCTCGATCAG
>JABIUG010000008.1 GCA_018700655.1 Rhodospirillaceae bacterium
CGCCGTCGTCGAGATGATGGCCGAAGTGCCCGACCTCTGGGATGTCACGGTCGAAGCCTACAACGACATCCTGGGGTCACGTTATCGCAAGGAAGGCTGGCAGGAATCCGGCATCGACTTCGTCAAACAGGTAACGACCAAACCGGTCGTTGGCGTCGGGCGTTTCACCAGCCCCGACACCATGGTTTCGATGGTCAAACGCGGTGTGCTTGACCTGATTGGCGCTGCGCGCCCCTCGATCGCCGACCCCTTTATTCCCAAGAAAATCGAGGAGGGGCGGCCCGAAGACATCCGCGAGTGCATCGGCTGCAATGTCTGTCTCGCCTCCAACTCGCTCACCGTTCCGATCCGCTGTTCGCAGAATCCGACCATTTCAGAGGAGTGGCGGCGCGGATGGCACCCCGAACAGATCCCGACCAAAGGCAGCAACGGCAGGGTTCTGGTCATCGGCGCCGGGCCCGCTGGCCTGGAAGCGGCACGCGCAGCGGGCGACCGGGGCTACCAGGTCACGCTGGCCGAAGCAGGCCGTGATCTCGGCGGCCATCTCAACCGTTTCACCCGGATGCCCGGGTTCTCCGAATGGGCACGCGTGCGCGACTGGCGTGTCGGCCAGATCGAGAAGATGAACAATGTCGCGGTCTTCCTGGAAAGCAATCTGGGCGCAGAGGACGTTACGGAGTTCGGCGTCGAACACTTGATCGTCGCAACCGGCTCACACTGGCGGCGCGACGGCGTCGGCCTGGTCCACTTCCACCCGGTCGACGGGCACGATCGGGGCCACGTCCTCACGCCCGATGACGTGCTCTCGGGCGCCGAAATCCGCTCGCCCGTGGTGATCTACGACGACGACAGCTACGTCACCGGCGCCGCGCTGGCCGAACTGCTCACCGGCCAGGGTCATGACGTGACCATCGTGACACCCCATGCCGAGATCTCGCCCTGGAGCCAGTTCACCCTGGAACAGCCGATCGTGCATGCCGGCCTCGTGGCGCAGGGTGTCGAAGTGGTTCTCAATCATAATCTCGAGACGATCGGCCCCGGCAAGGTCGGGATCGCAGGCAAGTTCGGTGAGGCATCGGTGACACGCGAAGCTGCAACCCTAGTGCTGGTGACCATGCGTGCCTCGGACGACACGCTCTTCCACGACCTTAAACAACGCCGGGACGATGGTTTGATCCCGGGCCTACAATCCCTGCAGGCAGCAGGCGATTGCCGCAACCCGAGCCTTGTTGCCGAAGCGGTCTTTAGCGGCCACCGGGCTGCACGCCAGCTCGACACGCCGGAAAATCCTGACCTTCCCTTCCGGGTCGAACAGGTGCCGGCATCCTTCGAACCGCCTTTGCCCAACCAGAACTGGCAGCAGGACAAACCCGACGCATGACACCAGACCGTTTCGATACCACCGGGCACGACGCAACCATGTGGGCGGTCGTGACCACCGGCAACGGCGGCTACGAGATGCTCGACTATCGCCAGGTCCCTGTGCCGGAACCTGGCCCCGGCGAAGTCCTGCTGGAGGTTCTCGCCGCCGGCGTGAACAACACCGAGATCAATACGAGTCTTGGCTGGTATTCGTCTGATGTGACCGAAAGTACGGGCGGCAGTTTGATCGTTCAGGACGACGACGCCGAGCAGAAACCAGACGGCGGCTGGAACGAGACAACGCCGTTTCCCTTCATCCAGGGCACCGACTGCTGTGGCCGTGTGGTGACGGCCGGCCCGGGTGTCGAAGCCGCAATCACGGGAAAACGGGTTCTCGTCCGCGCTTGCATGCGACCGCAGGGTTACGGCACGATGGAGAACATCTGGATGGCCTCGGATTTCGACGGTGCCTTTGCCCAATATGTCAGGGTGCCCGCATCCGAGGTTTTCACGGTCGATTGCGATTGGTCCGATGCCGAGCTCGCAACCATTCCCTGCGCCTATGCGACGTCCGAAAACATGCTGCAGCGCACCGGCTGCAAGGCAGGCGACCATGTTCTGGTTACTGGCGCTTCAGGAGGCGTGGGTTCGGCTACGGTGCAGCTTGCCAAACGGCGCGACGCCAGCGTCACGGCGCTTTGCAGTGCATCTAAGGCCGATCAGGTGAGCACTCTTGGTGCTGACCAGGTGCTCGCCCGCAACGATGATGTCGTGGCTTACCTGGGCGAAAATTCCGTCGATCTGGTCGTCGATAATGTTGCCGGACCCGGGTTTCCGCAGATGCTGAAAATTCTGAAACGCGGCGGGCGCTACACGTCCTCGGGCGCGATCGCCGGGCCGGTGGTCGAACTCGACATGCGCGACATGTATCTGAAAGACATCACCCTGGTTGGCTGCACAGCATGGGATGAACCGGTCTTTCCCGATCTGATCTCCTACATCGAACGCGGCGAGATCCGCCCGTTGCTGGCAAAGACCTATCCCCTGAAACAGATCGCCACAGCGCAACGCGACTTCATGAAGAAGGAACATGTCGGAAATTTCGTGCTGATGCCGCCGCGCGACGGCTGACACGGCCCGGATTCATCGTCAAAACCCCTGCATCGCGCCATGTGGGCAGAATGCATAACAGACGGCTCCACGCGGCCTGCTGTGGAGATGGGGGCTTCCAAGCCGTCAAGTTCATGGGAGGCTTAACGGCTGGACAAGCAGGCGCACGATCTGTCAGGTTGTACAAATCAGGCCACAGTTCGTTGGCGCGAGGAGTTTTGATGGATTTCGAAACGATTGACGTAACGCTGGTCACCAGCCTGCTCTTGCTGTTGCTGATCGGCATGGGTCCGAAGATCGCACTGGTACCGTTCCTTGAGAAAACCAAGGGCATGGATGCCAAGAAACAACGCGAGATCGGCACGCGCATGGTGAAGATTGCGGTCCTTACCGCATTCATCCTGTTTGCGACCGGCTCGTTCCTGATGACCCTGCTGCATATCTCCGGAGGCGCCGTGAGTATCGCGGGCGGAATCGTGCTGGCGATCCTGGCCCTGAAGATGACCCTGCGCCCGGACGAACCGCCAGTAGAAGCCAATGACGAATCGCCGATCGACCATCATCAGATGGCGATCTACCCGCTTGCCATTCCCTATCTGCTGAACCCGGTCGGCATCACGGTCCTGATCATTGCCTCGGCCGAAGCCCAATCGTTCAAGGCGACCCTGTTGATGGTCGCGTTGATTCTGCTGGTCGGCGCACTCGACTGGGTGGTCTTCCGCAACATCGACAAACTCGCCAAACGGCTCAAGCCGACCGTGCTTATCGTCTCGGAGATTGTTTTTGGCATCCTGTTGACTGCCGTTGCCGTGCAACTCTTCGTCTACGGGTTGGGTTCACTGGGCATCATCGAAGCCGCAGGCGGCCACTAGAGCGGCCCGGGTTTAAACATCCAGTGTGTGCAGTTCCCGCCGCATGACCTTGCCCGTGCTGGTTTTGGGCACATCGGAGACCAATTGGACCATGCGGGGACACTTGTAGGCCGCAAGTGATTCCCTGCAGAAAGCGATGAGTTCGTCTTCTGTGCAGGTGGCGTCAGCCTTGAGCACGACATAGGCCTTGGCGATTTCCCCTTTCATGGCGTCGGGCTGCTTGCCGACAGCAGAAAGGGCGACGGCGGGATGGGCGGCCAGAACCCGCTCGATCTCGGCTGGATAGACGTTGTAGCCGCCGGTCAAAATCATGTCCTTCTTGCGGTCCACGATGAAGACACAGCCATCATCATCCATGGTGCCGAGATCACCGGTGTGGAGCCAGCCGTCGGGTTCGAGCGTTTCGCGGGTTTTTTCCTCGTCGCCGAAATACCCCATCATGACGATCGGGCCGCGCACCATCAATTCTCCAACCTCGCCGCGCGGCATCGTCCGGGCCGCGTCCTCCGCATCGGCAATGCGAAGCTCGCAATAGGGAATAGCGCAACCGATCGAGCCATGTTTGTTGCTGCCAAGCAGCGGATGGGTCGATCCCAGGCCGGCGATCTCGGTCATGCCCCAGAGCTCAATCAGCGGAGTCTTGAACGCACTTTCAACCGCTTCCATGGTTGGGACCGGCATGGTTTGTCCGCCGACATAACAGCGCGTCAGGCTCGAAAGATCGGCATCTTCCAGGGCCGGGCTATTGAGCATGAACATGTACATCGCCGGCACACCATCAAAGATCGTGGCCTTGTATGCTGCGATATCGGCAAGAACCGCAGCCGGGTCAAACAGGCGCTGGAGCACAAGCCTGGTGCCAAAGAGCATCATGCAGTTCATCAGAACATTGGCATAGACATGGGGACAGGGAAGCGCGCTGACCACAATGTCGTCGGGCCCGCGCATCTGCATCTGGCAGGACATGGCGACATTGATGATCACCGCACGGTGCGACTGCATCGCCCCCTTGGGCCGCCCGGTCGTACCCGACGTGTAACAGATGGTCGACAGGGCCAGGGGATCAACGGTGACCGGCGCAGGCGCCGGAATGCCGGCTGCGATCAACCCATCGAAAGAGATAGCGCCCTCGGCAATGTCATCACCAAAGGAGATGATCGCGCGGACATCCGACACATCCTTGACGCCCATGATGGCATCGACCTTCTCAGGCGAAGCAATGATCGCCGTGGCCCCGCAATCCTTCACGACATATTCGACTTCATCGGGTGTCAGCATCGTGTTGACCGGGTTGATGACAGCGCCCAGCCGGGCGATCGCGTAGTAACTCACGATCCATTCCCACGCGTTGGGGGCATAGAGCGTGACGGTGTCACCGGGCGCGATACCCAGGTCGCCAAGTCCGCCGGCAGCACGTTCAACGAGATCGTTGAGTTCGTTGAACGAAAACGAGCGGCCCTCGAAAACCAGCGCTTCCCTGTCTCCGAACCGGGCGGCCGCAGCCGCCGGAATCTGACCGATATGATCGAGCATCCTATTCCCCTTGATTACCAGGCGACCGGGTCTTTGTTGCCTGCCGTCCTGCACCAGAGAACAGGATGACACATCCCCGCGGCATCGTCACGACGGCGGTTCACGACAAAAGTATTTCGCGTGTCATCACCTTCAATGAAAACGGTTTCGACCTTGGGGATATTGCTTCCAATCTGTTCAGCAACGGAATTCTGCACGCAATCACGCTCGCTTTCGCCCCAGTCTGGACCACCGTCCTCCGAACGAATAATCTGTTGCCCGGTGAAGCCTCAACTTGAGACATTTGAGGTGGTGCCAGAAAGTCGGAC
>JABIUG010000087.1 GCA_018700655.1 Rhodospirillaceae bacterium
CCCGGCGACCTTGTGGGAGTCGATCATGACATCGTTGGGCCACTTGCAGACGGCGCGTGGCAAGTCCGGTGCGAGAAAATCGACGGTTTCCGCGACCGCCAGTCCGGCGACCAGAGCGATCTGTGGCGCTTCTGCAGGTTCGCATTGCGGCCGCAGAATGAAAGAGGTGTACGAATTGCCAGGCGGTGACGCAAAAGACTTGCCACGGCGGCCCCTGCCCGCACTTTGGCTGCGCGCGCGAACTACGGTCCAGGCCGGCGCATCCTTGCCGGCCAGGATCAGGGCTTCATCGTTGGTGCTGGCGACAGTCTCGTGATCAATGAGTCTGAGGTTCGCCCAGTCGCTCCCGCTCACTGCGCAAGAGCGGCTTGCGCGCTCTCTGCTGCTGCGGGAACCAGGGAGAGCGAAGCGGCACCGGAACCGTCGAGCAGCGGGCCGGTGTAAACGAAGAAAAGCAGGGTTGCGATGGCGGCCAGCCCGATTACCGGCCATACCTCGCGCCCAATCGGGCGGTCGAAACCGTCAACCGGCTCATCGAAGTACATGATCTTGACGATGCGAATGTAATAGAACGCACCGATCACGCTGGTCAGTACGCCGACAACGGCCAGGGTGTAGAGACCCTCGTTGATCGCGGCCATGAAGACATAAAACTTGCCGAAAAAGCCGGCGAGCGGCGGGATACCTGCCATTGAAAACATGAAGATCGCAAAACACAGCGCCAGTTGCGGTCGGCTGCGCGATAGACCGGCAAGGTCTGCGATATCCTCCACCATGGCGCCACCGCGACGCATGGTGAGGATGCATCCCCATGTACCCAGGCCCATCACGACGTAGATCGCGAGATAAATCGCGACGCCGTTGATGCCCTCTGCCGTGCCGGCAGCAAGTCCGACAAGGGCAAAACCGACATGGCCGATCGAGCTGTAGGCCATCAGGCGCTTGATATTGTGCTGGCCGATCGCGCCGACCGCGCCAAGGAACATCGATGCGACGGCAAGCAGGAAGACAATCTGTTGCCACTGATCGAACAGGCCACCGAACGGGCCCATCAGGACACGCATCAGCAACGCCATTGCCGCGACCTTGGGCGCGACCGAGAAGAATGCGGTTACCGGGGTCGGGGCACCTTCATAAACGTCGGGCGTCCACATGTGGAACGGCACGGCCGAGACCTTGAAGGCAAGGCCCGCAGCGATAAAGACGAGGCCGACTATGACACCGACGCCGATTTCCTCACCATGGCCAAGGACATCAGCCATCGTGGTAAACGAGGTCGTGCCGGTAAAGCCGTAAACCAGCGAACAGCCATAGAGCAGCATGCCCGAGGCAACCGCGCCCAGGACGAAGTATTTCAGGCCAGCTTCACTGGATCGCAGGTTGTCGCGCTGGAAGGCGGCACAGACATAAAGCGCCAGGCTTTGCATCTCGAGGCCGACATAGAGCGACAGCAAGTCGTTGGCCGAAATCATGATGAACATGCCGAGCGTCGCGAAGACGATTAGCACAGGGAATTCAAAGCGCTCCATACCCTCGCGCCGGATGAACCCGAGCGACATGATGAGCGTGAACCCTGCCCCGATCAGCACCAGGGTCTTCATGAAGTCGCCAAAGACATCGACCATGACAAGGCCGCCAAAGGCCGGCCCGGCGCCTGTCTGGAGGTGAACCAGGAACCCGGCGACGACAAAGGCGGCAATGGCCACCCAGGCGATGATACGTGCTGGGTTCTTGATCGGCAGGAAGACACCCAGCATCAGCATTGTCATGCCGACCACCGCGAACCAGAGTTCGGGCAGGATGGCGCCGAGATCGGAAAGAAGCATTTCGTGCATCCCCTTGCCCCCTAGTTGGCTGACTGGGCCAGCATGCTCGCGCCCTGGGTCTGTTCAACCAGGTGTTCGACGGAGACATGCATGACGTTGAGGAAAGGATCGGGCCAGATGCCCATGACAAGCACGGCGATAATCAGCGGCACGAAATAGATCAGCTCGCGCCGATTGCAGTCGACAATGGTCTTGAGGTCTTCGTGCACCAGTTCGCCAAAGACGACCCGGCGATAGAGCCAGAGCATGTAGGCCGCACCCAGGATAATACCGGTGGTCGCAAGCAGCGCGACCCAGGTGTTGGCCTGGAAGACACCGACCAGCACGAGGAACTCCCCGACGAAGCCCGAGGTCCCAGGCAGACCGACGGATGCCAGCATGAAGACCATGAAGATGAAGGCATAACGCGGCATCCGGTTCACGAGGCCGCCGTATCGTGCGATCTCGCGGCTGTGGATGCGGTCATAAACGACGCCGACACAAAGGAAGAGTGCGGCTGAAACGACGCCGTGTGAGAGCATCTGATAGATGCCGCCCTCGATACCCTGCTGGTTCAGCGAAAAGATGCCGATCGTCACGAAACCCATATGGGCGACTGATGAATAGGCAATCAACTTCTTCATGTCTTGCTGCATCAAGGCAACAAGCGATGTGTAGATGATCGCGATAATCGAAAGCGTGAAGACCAGCGGCGTGAAGAATTCGGAGGCTTCCGGCAACATCGGCAACGAGAACCGCAGGAAACCGTAGCCGCCCATCTTCAGGAGCACGCCGGCCAGGATGACCGAACCCGCGGTCGGCGCTTCGACATGGGCGTCAGGCAACCAGGTATGGACCGGCCACATCGGAACCTTGACTGCGAAGGACGCGAACATGGCGAGCCAGAGCCAGCGCTGCATGTCTTCGCCGAAACCGGCATTCATCAAGTCGGGAATGCTGGTCGTCCCAGCCTCGAAATACATCACCAGAAGGGCAACCAGCAGCAGGACAGAGCCGACCAGTGTGTAGAGGAAAAACTTGAATGCCGCGTAGATCCGGCGAGGTCCGCCCCAGACGCCGATGATCAGGAACATCGGGATCAGCATGGCCTCGAAGAACAGATAGAACAGGACGAAATCGAGCGACGAGAAGACGCCGATCATCAGCGATTCCATGACCAGGAACGCGACCATGTATTCCTTTACGCGTTTCTGGATGGCTTCCCAGGAACAAAGGATACAGACCGGTGTGAGAAAGGCCGCAAGGATGATCAGGAAGAGCGAGATACCGTCGATACCGAGGTAATACTGAATGCCGTAGGACGGGATCCAAGCCTTCTGCTCGACAAACTGGAACTCCGCGGTCGAGGGATCAAACATGATCCAGATCGCGACCGACACGATCAGAACAAAGACCGAAGTCCAGAGTGCGGTGTAGCGGGCATTGCTGGCGGCCTTTGCTTCATCGTCATTGCGAATCAGCAGGACAGCCACCGCCCCGACGAGGGGCAGGAAAATGGCAATGGAGAGGAGCGGCCAATCGTACATCGTGTCGCTCCCTTAACCCCAGAACCTGAAGAGGAACCAGCTCGCCACAACGACCACACCGATCAGCATGGCGCAGGCATAGTGGTAAACATAACCCGACTGCAGCGTTTTCACGCGCCGTGCGATATCCATCGTGGCCGCGGCAACGCCGTCCGGCCCGAGACCGTCGATCACTTCTTCATCAACGGATTTCCACAGGCCGTAACCCAGGCGCTTGGCAGGGCGTACCCACATCCAGTCGAACAGCTCGTCGAAATACCACTTGTTCAGCAGGAACTTGTAGAGAGGGCGGAACTGGCTGGCCAAAAGGCCCGGAATGTAGGTTCTGAACTTGTAGCAGAACCAGCCGGTTGCGAAGCCGGAAACGACGAACAGCAGGATCATGACCTTGACCCAGGTTGGCGTTTCCTCATGGGCCTTGTCGATGATGCTGGGCGCGAAATGCGCTGCCGTAGCTGAGGTATCGTCTCCGTGGCCGGCTTCTTCGGTCGTCATCTCTTCGGAATCGGTCTCGCCATGCGTTTCTGCACTGGCCATCACGACCGGGGCCATTTTTATGGAATCACCAAAGAACGCACCACCGCCATGACTGACCATCTGGCCGCCGAACATGCTGTAACCGCCGATCACTGCACCAACGGCCAGGACGGTCAGCGGCACCCACATGACCTTCGGCGCTTCGTGGGCGTGATCAAAGGTTTCCTTGGTCATGCGCGGTTTGCCATGGAAAGTCATGAGAATCAGACGGCAGGAATAAAGCGCAGTAAGGAAAGCCGCGCCGGCACCCATCCAGAATGCGTACCGACCTGCGAAGGTGTTCGTCACATAGGCTGACTCGATGATCAGATCCTTGGAGTAGTAGCCGGCAAACAGCGGAACACCTGCCAATGCCAGGCTTCCGATCCACATGAACGCATAGGTGATGGGGAGCTTGCGCCAGAGTCCGCCCATGCGGCGCATGTCCTGCTCATCGCTCATGGCGTGAATGACCGAGCCCGAGCAAAGGAACAGCAGCGCCTTGAAACAGGCATGGGTGGCCAGATGGAAGAGCGCGACCGGATAGGCGCCGACACCACAGGCAAAGAACATGTAACCAAGCTGGCTGCAGGTCGAATAGGCGATCACACGTTTGATGTCGTTCTGCGTGATGGCGATCGTTGCGGCAAAGAGAGCAGTGGAGGCACCGACAATCGTCACCACGATGAGCGCCGTCGTAGAATAACTAAACATCGGTGAGAGGCGGACGACCATGAAGACACCGGCCGTCACCATCGTCGCGGCATGGATCAGGGCCGAAACGGGGGTCGGACCTTCCATCGCGTCTGGCAGCCAGGTGTGGAGCGGGACCTGTGCCGACTTGCCCATCGCGCCGACAAACAACAACAGACAAAGCACCGTGATGGTGTCGAATTCCCAGGAAAGGAACCCCATCGTGCTTCCCGCATGGTCGGGCACGGCCGCAAAGACCGCATCGAAGGCGACCGAATTGAAGACCAGGAAGACACCCATGATGCCAAGCGCAAAACCGAAATCACCCACGCGGTTGACCAGGAAGGCCTTGATCGCGGCAGCGTTGGCGCTGGGCCGCTTGTACCAGAAGCCGATCAGCAGATAGCTGCAGACTCCCACCCCTTCCCAGCCAAAGAACATCTGGACGAAGTTGTCGGCCGTCACGAGCATCAGCATCGCGAAGGTGAAGAGCGACAGATAGGCAAAGAAACGCGGTCGATGCGGGTCGTGTTCCATGTATCCCAGTGAATAGACATGGACGACGGCCGAAACCGTGGTGACGACAATCAGCATTACGGCGGTGACCTGGTCAAAATAGAGTGCCCAGTCGACCTCGAAGGCGCCGGAATCGATCCATGTGAACAGGTAGACGGTGAAGGCTTGCTGGCTGTCGATGATCTGGAAGAACGTAATCCAGGAAAGCACGGCCGATGCGACCAGCAGAACACAGGTCAGGATGGGTGCTGCCTTGGGGCCAAGCTGGCGACCGAACAGGCCGGCGAGAATCGCGCCGATCAGAGGCAGAAATACGATGGCGGCTGCGTGCGTCACCTCTGGTCAGCCTTTCATCATGTTGATGTCCTCAACCGCGATCGAACCGCGGTTTCGGAAATAGACAACGAGGATAGCAAGACCGATGGCGGCTTCGGCCGCAGCCACGGTCAGGACCAGCATCGCGAAGATCTGGCCGACGAGATCCCCCAGTTCGACGGAAAATGCCACCAGGTTGATGTTGACCGCCAGCAGCATCAGCTCGACCGACATCAGGATGATGATGACGTTCTTGCGATTCAGGAAGATGCCCAGAATGCCCAGCGTGAACAGGATCGCGGCAACGGTGAGATAATGCGCGAGACCAATTTCCATGTCAGACGCCCTCCCCTGAACGTACCTTGCGTACTTCGACGACATCTTCGGGCCGGCGCGTGATCTGATCACTGATGCGCTGTCGTTTGATATCGCGATGACGCAGGGTCAGCACGATCGCGCCGATCATGGCGATCAGCAGAATGATGCCCGCTCCCTGGAACAGGAAGGCAAATTGCGTATAGAGCACGTCGCCGATCGCAGCCGTGTTGCTGCGGTCTGCCAGGGCCGGGATAGGTGATTGGCCGATACCGGTGAGCTCGGGCTGCATTTGCCATGCGCCACCCACCAGCACCAGTTCGACCATCAGGATGAGCCCGATCAGGGCTCCAATCGGCAGGTATTGCAGGAATCCCTGGCGTATCTCTGTGAGGTTGATGTCGAGCATCATCACGACAAACAGGAACAGCACCGCGACCGCGCCGACATAAACAACGACCAGGATCATCGCCAGGAATTCAGCTCCGATGAGGACGAACAAGGCGGCGGCGTTAAAGAACGCCAGAATGAGGTAAAGCACTGAATGAACGGGATTGCGGGCTGAAATCACCATCACGGCCGATGCCAGAAGCACGGTTGCGAAGAGATAAAACGTGGCAGTCTGGAGAATCATCGGTGTTCCCCCTTACCGGTAGG
>JABIUG010000088.1 GCA_018700655.1 Rhodospirillaceae bacterium
GCGGCTGACATGTTCGCGCAGGTTGCCGGCTGCCGGCCGCACTGCGAGATCGGGAGGAAGGAAGGCCATGAGAGCCGGCTCGATCAGGTGAGCGGCGTGTTTACCTCATGCCGGGCAGGAAACGCACTGGAAAGATCGCGGCGGGCACTTCACTGCGGGGCGCTGTAGTGCTCCTCGCGGGTGACCTTGTCGAGATGGTCGAGCCAATAGATCGTCTCGCCGTCGATCACGACCTGGAAACAGCCGGTTTCGCCGTTGAGCCAGGTGTTCCAGCTGCGGCAGAAGTAGTCATCCTCGAGCCACCACTGGCCGGAATCGACATATTCGTCGTCCACACCGGCAACACCATCAAGGCGTCCACCTGGCAGGAACCAGACGGTATAGGGATTGTCGTAACTGTTGACACCCTCGCTGGCGCCATTGGTCAGGGCAGCTTCGATCCGGCCTGCATCGAGGGTCGGGCCGACGCTGGTGTCGCCGGATTGGGCCGATGTGGCCAGCATGAGCGCGACCAGCGCGATTGCTATAGCCAGCGTTCGCACCCGGCTGAGAATGTGCACATGGGTCATCATTGCCGGTTCTTTCCTCAATCCTGTTCCAGATGTTCGTTCAGGAACGCTTCAACGCGCAAGATGGTGTCGTTGAATGCGTCCTCGTCAAAGGTCAGTTGATAACCGTAGTAGACCCCGTCGCATGCCTGGCAGTCGTAGGAATGCGTGGCGCCTTCATAGATCACCAGATCGACCGGTTCGCTGTTTGCGGGCAGGTACTCGACCATCGCCTCGCAGACGCCGGCTGGTGTCCAGCTGTCGGCTCGGCCGATCAGGACCAGCAGGGGTGCGCGAAAGGGTTGTGATGTGCGCGAGCAATAGGGATAGATGGCAATAGCAGCCGAGATGTTCTGCTTGAGGTCCTGACGCAGCGACCCGGGCTCTGCGGCAATCTGGAGCGCAACGCTTGCGCCATGCGACCAGCCGATCACGACCAGTTCTGAGGCGTCGACCTCATCACGGCTTTGCAGATAGGTGATCGCGCCGTTGACGTCCATGGCGCGCGGCACCGGCTGATGGATGTTGGTGCAGATTTCGTCGATGTCGCGCGGTCCAAAGCTATCGACGCGCAGGCTTGCGTAACCCCACTCGGCGAACAGCCGGGCCCAGTGTTTGTGTTTGCTCAGGAGGCCGGCGCAGCCATGGAGCATCAGCACGGCCGGATGGGGACCTTCGCTGTCGGGCAGGGTTAACAGGCCGGTCACGGTATCCAACGGTGCTGCAGAGCCGCCGGGATAGGTTTCCTGCGCTTCGAACGAAACCTGTTCTGTCACATAGTCGGCACAGGCCGACGTGATCATCAGGACGGTAAACAACCAAAATGTGAGAACTAACCTACGAAATCGCATAGCACCCAATATCACGGATCACGGCTACGACCCAACAGTAGAAAACGGTCCGTCCGTGGCGTGAGCTGTTCAATTGCTGCTTTCACGCCACCAGGACAACGTATCCACACCGTAAAGTGGCGTCACGTCCGAGTGTTGGACGTCGGCCCAGCGGGCCAGAGTGTCGCCGCTACGGTAATATAGCGGCAAAACATGGCGTCCCCACATCAGGACCCGGTCGAGGGCACGGGCTGCCGCTGTCAGGTCTTCATAGCTCCTGGCATCCGAGAGTTGGGCAATCAGCGCATCGACCACGGGATCACGCAGGCCGGGGTAATTGCGGCTGCCTTCATCGTCTGCCGCGTCACCGCCCCAATAGATCCATTGTTCGTTACCGGGTGATAGCGAAACGCCCCAGTGCCAGATCATGGCATCGAAATCGAACCCGGCCGTGCGGGTGCGGTATTGTGCGGCATCGATGGTCCGCAGCGTCGCCCTGACGCCCAGACGTTCCAGATTTTGCATCCAGGGCAGCATGATCCGCTCATATGAGGAGTCCGAGAGAAGCAACTCGAAATCAAGGGCTTCTCCGTTCCGGGCATCGATCAGGATGCCGTCGTTCAGGATGAATCCTGCCTGCGCCAGCAGGTCAGCCGCTTGACGAAGCTGCTCGCGCAGCCTGCCGCTGCCATCGGTTTGGGGCCACACATAGGGCGCTTCGAAGAGTTCGGCGGGCAGGTCATCACGCCAGGGTTCGAGCAAGGCCAGTTCACCGCCCATCGCAGGTCCCGTGGCCGCCAGATCCGAGTTGTCGAACAGGCTCTGGGTCCGCTGATAATGGTCATGCAGCAGGGTCGCGTTGGTCCAGGTGAAGTCGAACGCCAGTGAGAGTGCTTGTCGCACCCGGATATCCTCAAACGGTGGGCGTCGCTGGTTCCAGACAAC
>JABIUG010000089.1 GCA_018700655.1 Rhodospirillaceae bacterium
CCCCCCTCCCCCCGGCCCTCTCCCGCCGGCGGGAGAGGGAGAACCAGTGCGGCATTGTTTCACCGTCGCCCCAGCGGGGAGATGGTGGGGCCCGTCGCGTAAGCGATGGGAGGGTGAGGGGGGATTTTTGGTGCTACCCCTCAGCCGGGCAGCCTGGTTTGCGTTGCCCGGCGATGTATTCGTCGGCCAGTTCGATCATGCGGGCGCGGCTGGCGCTGCCGTAATGTCCGCCATGACAGGTCGTGACTGGCAGTTCCTTCAGCTTTTCCATGCTTTCGATGTATTCCTCGTCCGCCTTCTCATAGCTGTCGGCAAAGAGGTGGCCGTCATAGATCTGGTCGCCGGAGAAAAAGAGCCCTGTGGCTTCTTCGAGCAGGCCGATGCCGCCCGGTGAATGGCCGGGAAAATGCAGCACCTTGAGGACCCGGTCGCCCAGATCGATCACGTCGCCTTCGTCGATCAGGCGGGTCGGCGGCGCGGCACGCACGTTGTAGCGTTTGGGATCGAAATCGGCATAGGGCAGGGCCAGGAAAACCGGCCAGTCGACATAGTTTTCGGCCAGTGTGTTCTCCCGGGTTGGGCGTTCCATGATGTGGGCTTCGGACTTGTGCATCAAGCGATGTTCGAACTCGTCATGGGCGCCGACATGGTCGAAATGGCTGTGGCTGCCGACGCAGAGAATCTCTTTTTCCGTCAGCAGGGCGATGCTCTTGCGCAAGGGGGCGACGCCAAAGCCGCTGTCGACCAGAAGGTCGCGATCGCGGCCACGGATGTGCCACATGTTGCAGCGCACGGCGGGGTCGATATGGGGTTCCCAGATCAACGTCACGTCGTCGCTGATCGTTTCGCTGGCGTACCATTCGGTCGCGACTTCAAGGGTCATGGCGTTGTTAACCTTCTGCTGGGCAGCCCGGCGTGCGTCGCCCGGCGATGTAGTCGTTGGCGAGTTCGATCATGCGGTCGCGCCCGAAACTCTCGTGGTGGCCCGCATGGACCGTGGAAACCTGGAGTTCCTTCAGCCGCTCCATCGAAGCGGCGAAGTCGTTGGTCGAGGAATGATAGAGATCATCGAGAATGTCGCCATCAAGAATGATGTCGCCCGAGAAGAAAAGACCGGTTGCTTCTTCATAAACACCACAGCTTCCCGGTGAATGGCCCGGCAGGTGCAGGACCCGAAAGACACGATCGCCAAGATCGATCAGATCGCCATCCCCGACCGGGTCGGTAATCGGTGCGGCCTGCACCGTGTAACGTTCGGGTTCGAACCCTGCATGGGGCAGAAAATCGAACGTATCGGGCCGGACCCAGCCCTCGATAATCATGTTGTCGCGATCCGGTGCTGCCATGATGCCGGCTTCGGCCGGGTGCATCAGCCGGCGGTCGAATTCGTGATGGCCGCCGACATGGTCGAAATGGCTGTGGCTGCCGAAACACAACACCGAACGATCCGAAAGTTTTGCGATCTCCGGGGCAAGCGGGTTGACCCCCATACCGGTGTCGATCAGCAGGTCACGGTCACGCCCGGCAATGTGCCAGATGTTGCAGCGCGTCGAAGGCGCAGCATGGGGCTCCCACAGCATGGTGACACTGTCGCCAAAGCGGCGGAGTGAAAACCAGGTCTTTGCGACCTCCATCAATGCTGTTGCGTCAGGCCCAGCTTCTGGCGCGTTTCGGCCGGGCTCATGATCCTGGCGCCGAGCCGTTCGATCACTTCGACGGCGCGCTCCACGAGCCGGCCGTTGGTCGCAAGGACGCCGCGGTCGAGATAGAGATTGTCTTCCAGGCCGACGCGCACATTGCCTCCTGCGATTACCGACTGTGCCGCCATCGGAATCTGCATGCGACTGATGCCAAAGGCCGACCAGTCAGCGTTCTCGGGCAGCAGGTTGCGCATCATCAGGAGCGATTCCGGATCGCCCGGCGCCCCCCAGGGCACGCCCATGCAAAGCTGAAACAGCGGCGGTTCGTCGATATGACCTTCCTTGATCAACTGTTTTGCCAGCCTGACATGGCCGAGATCAAAACACTCCAGCTCCGGCTTCACGCCTGCCGCCTTGATCCGGTCGGCCATGATGCGCAGATGGGCAGGCACGTTCATGAAGGCACCATGGGGGAAGTTCATGGTCGCGACATCAAGGCTGCAGATCTCGGGCAACAGTTCCTCGATATGCAGGACCCGGTCTTCGGGGCTTGCCATGTCGCTGCCTTCGGCCGCCTGGCTGGGGTTCTCGGGGTCGGGCGTATAGTCGCCGCCCATTCCGGTCGTCAGGTTGATGATGACATCGGTGTTGCTGTCGCGAATGCGCGCCACGGTTTCGCGAAAGGCCTCGCGATCACGGTTGCCCTGGCCGGTTGCGATATCGCGGACATGGATATGGGCGATCGTGGCACCGGCCTCGGCGGCTTCGATTGCTGATTTGGCGATCTGTTCGGGTGTGACCGGAACATGCGGGCTCTTCCCCGTCGTGTCGCCGGCGCCGGTCAGGGCGCAGGTGATGAAGACTTCGTTGTTCATGGTCGTAATCCCCTCTGCGGCCTCAGGCCGTCATGTATTCGGCGACAAGCTTCTGGAAATGGTGGACGCCACCTTCCCAGATACCGTTGAACCGCGCACCGGTCATGGCCGGCGACTTGTGTCCTTCGTGAATGGCCTGGACCGCCTCGAAATCCTCGACATTGGTCTTGTCGTAGAAGTCGATGATGCTGTTACGCGCATCGGTGTATTTCTCGGTGGTCGCGCTGTCGCCATGGAAGTAAAAATCCCAGCGCTGGTGAGAAATGCCGGCGCCGACGGCATATTCGACCATGCTGCAGCAGTGATCCGGGCCGATCACGAATTTGAAGTTGGGAAACAGCGCCAGGTTCTTGGCCGTCCTGTTGTTGTCGCCAATCCCCGGCCAGCGTGGCAACGGGTCATCGGGGACCCAGCTGTCGGGCAAGCCAACATCGATGATCGTACCCAGGCAGGGGCCGTCGGCGATCACTTCGTGCTGCTCGAAAGGTGCAACTTCGGCCAACACCGTGTGCACAAAATTGAGATGCAGGGTTTCGAGGTAATTTTCAGCGACCAGCTTCCAGTTGCCGGAAATCTCGTAGGGCATGGTTCGGCACCAGGTCGCATCGTCGAGACCATATTCTTCGCAGTGCCCCAGAAACGATGCGGCGTAGGTCTCGAAGGGTTCGGCCTTGCCGTCAACATTGATGAAGAGCCAGTCATGCCACTGGTGCATGCGCACCTGTTTCAGTCCAAGGCAGCTCTTGTCGAGGTCATCAGAACTGGGCTCGTTATGCCCGCCCCAATGGGGTGTGACCCGCAGATTGCCGTCGAGATCGAAGGTCCAGCCATGATAACGGCAGCGCAGGGCCTGTTGGCCGCTTGCCTGCGATGCCACAAGCACGGTCCCGCGATGGGTGCATATGTTGTGGAAACACTTCACCTCGCCCGATTTGGTCCGGGTGAAGACAATGGGCACGCCGGCCACGACGCGTGGCATGACATCGCCGGGATTGGGCACTTCGTGGCCATACCCGGCACAAGTCCAGGTTCTCGCGAACAGATGGGCCTGCTCCTCGCGGGCAAAGTCTTCGCAGGTGTAGGCAAAGGCGGGCAACCCGGTTGCGCTCGTGGTCGGTTGGAACAGGTCCTGGACATCATTTTTCGTCAGCATGGCGGCATCCTAGAGCAAGACCGTTTCAGGATTCATCAGCCCGAACGGTGAATTCTGTTTCCTATCCAATAATTTGAGGCCAACTCACGGTTCTTGTCGTACCGCCCGAACTCTAGATCGGATCGCAAAGACACGAAACCATCGCATCCATATTGCCTCGTCTAGGCCTGGAACAGAATGAGTGAATCCCGGATTAACCGGGATTCCGCTACCGGATCTTATGTTAATCGGGTGATTGCCGACACCATGCATGATCTTGGCGCTTCATCGTTAACCTTACCTGTGAGATAACGTCATTGGGATGATGTGGCCGGGCCTTGCGGTCCTGCCCAGGTGTGCGGGAGCAACGATGCTCAAATCGATGTCGATCAGTGCGAAGCTCTACCTTGTGATGCTCATCGCTGTGGCGCTGTCGCTGGGTATGGCGGCAACGGCTTATGATCAGCTGACCAAGGTCAGTACCAGGGTGGATCTGCTGACCTCCGACCTCTATGAGGATCTGATCCTGGTGCAGGACCTGCGTGGTGACCTGCTTGAGCTGTCGCTGCGCAGTGAGCTGTTGAATGCCTCCGGCAGTGGCAACAACAGCGTGGCGCGCCGCGAACTCTCCGATCTGGCTGATGATGTTTTCTATTCGCTGAAGATCCTTGAAGGCCGGTCCTGGCTGCAAGAAGCCGACCAGAGTGTCGGTGCGGCAGTTGTCGCGCTTGGCGAATACATCAAGGATATGACCGAAGGCGAGGTCGAGGAGTTTACCGGCGCGCGCATCGAACAGGCCGTCGGGCACATGCGTGCCATGTCGGGCGCTATTCTCACGCGTATCCTTCATGATCGCGAAGATCTTCTCAAGCTACTCGACGATACCCGAAATCTGATCATCATCGGTTCGGTCGCGAGCTTCCTGTTCTTTGCCCTTCTGGCGGCCTATCTCGTGCGCAATCATGTCGTGGCGCCTGTTTCGGAGCTGAGCCGGTTGTTGCAGGACGTCGCCAGCAATCTCGATTTCACGCGACGTCACACCCATGACATGAACGACGAAATCGGCAGCGCTTCTGCAGCCTTCAACCGCCTGATGGATGAAACCCGTTCGGCGCTGCTCGAGTTGTCGCAAAACACGACCCAGGTGGCCGGCGGCGCCTCCCAGGCGAGCAGTGCGATTGGTCAGGTCGCCGAGGGCGCGCAGATCCAGATCGATGATCTCAACCAGATTGCCGAAGCCATGCAGCAGACGAGCCAGTCGATCGCCGATGCGGCGATGACGACGCGGGAGGCTTCGCAACAGGCAACCGCGGCGGCACGTCTGGTCGAAGATGGTCACCAGCGCATGGCGACCATGATTCAAGCCGCACGCGGCATTGAAGAAGGCAGCAAGCGGATCAATCGGATATCCGATGCGATCACGAGGATTGCCACGGAAACCCATATGCTTTCGCTCAATGCCTCAATTGAGGCTGCCCGTGCGGGCGAACACGGCAAGGGTTTCGCTGTGGTCGCCGAGCAAGTCGGGCAACTGGCTGAAGACGCTGCACAATCGGCGCAGGAAATCCAGGCACTGGTTAAGCAGGTCGAAGCCGATGCCACGCGCAGCCTGAGCACGGCGGAACGCTTCGAAGAAGCGATGAACGAAATATCGCATCGTGTCTCGGAGTCGGATTCGATGGTGCGTTCGGTCGCCGCGGCAGTCGAGGAACAACGCGCTTCGGTCGCTCGTATCGAGGTCAATGTCGGGTCCTTGCGCGAAATCGGCCAGGGCAATGCGACGGCGGCGGAGGAAATCACCGCGACCATGATCGAGCTATCCAAGCTGGCCCAGCGCTCACGCGAGCAGGTCGACCGTTTCAAGACGGATTGAGGGCGTCAGCCCGCCCGCCATGTCAGCATCATCACCGCCCGCTGCGAGCTACTATGACGTAAGGTTGGAGGCTGGCGAGTGTCTGCTGGACGACCTTCGCCAGCGCTGCGGTCTCAAGCGCGACGATCTTCTGGAGCGCAAGGTTGCCGGTCTGATCCGGCAACGACCGCAGGCAACCCTGTTCTCCTGGCTTGATGACCTGCGTGACCGGCCCGCGAACCAGGCGGAGTGGCTGGCGATCGTTGATGCGGTGACAATCCACGAAACGTACTTTTTCCGCGATCCCAATCAGCTCGAAGTTCTGCGTCAGGTTTTGTTGCCCGAGCAGATAGCCGCTTGTATTGCTGCTGATCAGCGCCGGATCACAGTCTGGTCTGCCGGCTGTGCCTCAGGTGAAGAGGCCTATTCGGTAGCTATACTCCTCCTCGAAGCACTCGGTGATGCCGGTGAGAATCCG